>NZ_KZ454940.1:814989-819989 GCF_002797355.1 Bacillus xiapuensis
GAGTGGATCCTGAGTACGGCGGAACACGTGAAATTCCGTCGGAATCCGGGAGGACCATCTCCCAAGGCTAAATACTCCCTAGTGACCGATAGTGAACCAGTACCGTGAGGGAAAGGTGAAAAGCACCCCGGAAGGGGAGTGAAAGAGATCCTGAAACCGTGTGCCTACAAGTAGTCAGAGCCCATTTATGGGTGATGGCGTGCCTTTTGTAGAATGAACCGGCGAGTTGCGATTTCATGCAAGGTTAAGCCGAGAAGGCGGAGCCGCAGCGAAAGCGAGTCTGAACAGGGCGAATGAGTATGAGGTCGCAGACCCGAAACCAGGTGATCTACCCATGTCCAGGGTGAAGGTAAGGTAACACTTACTGGAGGCCCGAACCCACGCACGTTGAAAAGTGCGGGGATGAGGTGTGGGTAGCGGTGAAATTCCAATCGAACCTGGAGATAGCTGGTTCTCTCCGAAATAGCTTTAGGGCTAGCCTCAAGGGAAGAGTCTTGGAGGTAGAGCACTGTTTGGACTAGGGGCCCCCATCGGGTTACCGAATTCAGACAAACTCCGAATGCCAAAGACTTATCCTTGGGAGTCAGACTGCGAGTGATAAGATCCGCAGTCAAGAGGGAAACAGCCCAGACCGCCAGCTAAGGTCCCCAAGTATACGTTAAGTGGAAAAGGATGTGGAGTTGCTTAGACAACCAGGATGTTGGCTTAGAAGCAGCCACCATTTAAAGAGTGCGTAATAGCTCACTGGTCGAGTGACTCTGCGCCGAAAATGTACCGGGGCTAAACGTATCACCGAAGCTGCGGATGGACACCAACCGGTGTCCGTGGTAGGAGAGCGTTCTAAGGGCGGAGAAGCCAGACCGGAAGGACTGGTGGAGCGCTTAGAAGTGAGAATGCCGGTATGAGTAGCGAAAGAAGGGTGAGAATCCCTTCCACCGAATGCCTAAGGTTTCCTGAGGAAGGCTCGTCCTCTCAGGGTTAGTCGGGACCTAAGCCGAGGCCGACAGGCGTAGGCGATGGAGAACAGGTTGATATTCCTGTACCACCTCTTTACCATTTGAGCAATGGGGGGACGCAGGAGGATAGGGCAAGCGCGCGGCTGGATATGCGCGTCCAAGCAGTTAGGCCGGTGACGAGGCAAATCCCGTCACCATACAGGCGGAGCTGTGACGGCGAGGGAAATAAAGTACCGAAGTTCCTGATTCCACACTGCCAAGAAAAGCCTCTAGCGAGGTAACAGGTGCCCGTACCGCAAACCGACACAGGTAGGCGAGGAGAGAATCCTAAGGTGAGCGAGTGAACTCTCGTTAAGGAACTCGGCAAAATGACCCCGTAACTTCGGGAGAAGGGGTGCTCTTTGAGGTGAATAGCCTCGAGGAGCCGCAGTGAATAGGCCCAGGCGACTGTTTAGCAAAAACACAGGTCTCTGCGAAGCCGTAAGGCGAAGTATAGGGGCTGACGCCTGCCCGGTGCTGGAAGGTTAAGGGGAGCGCTTAGCATTAGCGAAGGTGTGAACTGAAGCCCCAGTAAACGGCGGCCGTAACTATAACGGTCCTAAGGTAGCGAAATTCCTTGTCGGGTAAGTTCCGACCCGCACGAAAGGCGTAACGATCTGGGCACTGTCTCAACGAGAGACTCGGTGAAATTATAGTACCTGTGAAGATGCAGGTTACCCGCGACAGGACGGAAAGACCCCGTGGAGCTTTACTGCAGCCTGATATTGAATTTCGGCACAGCTTGTACAGGATAGGTAGGAGCCTTTGAAACCGGAGCGCCAGCTTCGGTGGAGGCGCTGGTGGGATACTACCCTGGCTGTGTTGAACTTCTAACCCGCACCCCTGATCGGGGTGGGAGACAGTGTCAGGCGGGCAGTTTGACTGGGGCGGTCGCCTCCTAAAAGGTAACGGAGGCGCCCAAAGGTTCCCTCAGAATGGTTGGAAATCATTCGCAGAGTGTAAAGGCACAAGGGAGCTTGACTGCGAGACCTACAAGTCGAGCAGGGACGAAAGTCGGGCTTAGTGATCCGGTGGTTCCGCATGGAAGGGCCATCGCTCAACGGATAAAAGCTACCCCGGGGATAACAGGCTTATCTCCCCCAAGAGTCCACATCGACGGGGAGGTTTGGCACCTCGATGTCGGCTCATCGCATCCTGGGGCTGTAGTCGGTCCCAAGGGTTGGGCTGTTCGCCCATTAAAGCGGTACGCGAGCTGGGTTCAGAACGTCGTGAGACAGTTCGGTCCCTATCCGTCGCGGGCGCAGGAAATTTGAGAGGAGCTGTCCTTAGTACGAGAGGACCGGGATGGACGCACCGCTGGTGTACCAGTTGTCTTGCCAAAGGCATCGCTGGGTAGCTATGTGCGGACGGGATAAGTGCTGAAAGCATCTAAGCATGAAGCCCCCCTCAAGATGAGATTTCCCATAGCGCAAGCTAGTAAGATCCCTGAAAGATGATCAGGTAGATAGGTTCGAGGTGGAAGCGTGGCGACACGTGAAGCTGACGAATACTAATCGATCGAGGACTTAACCAAAGAAAAGCGGAAGGCGCTCGTCCAGCGGCGACAAGCACAAGATCAGCTGACTGCAAGGTTGTTTTTGAACCTTGAAGACAGATGACCTTGTGACCTCGAGCCGCTAGCGCCTGCAGCTAGACAAAACGAAAAGCAGAAGGCACTCATTCAGTCCCTTCTGCTGGACAGCACAAACAATGGCACGGTTTGCCGGTTACTGAAACATATTATCCAGTTTTGAAAGAACAATTCTTTCAAACTTTATGCAGTCTGGTGGCGATAGCGAAGAGGTCACACCCGTTCCCATCCCGAACACGGAAGTTAAGCTCTTCAGCGCCGATGGTAGTTGGGGGTTTCCCCCTGTGAGAGTAGGACGCTGCCAGGCCGATATTGGAGGATTAGCTCAGCTGGGAGAGCATCTGCCTTACAAGCAGAGGGTCGGCGGTTCGATCCCGTCATCCTCCACCATATAAATGCCGGTGTAGCTCAACTGGTAGAGCAACTGACTTGTAATCAGTAGGTTGGGGGTTCAAGTCCTCTTGCCGGCACCATCTTCACCATGTTCTTTTTAGTACGAGCCATTAGCTCAGTTGGTAGAGCATCTGACTTTTAATCAGAGGGTCGAAGGTTCGAGTCCTTCATGGCTCACATGTTGCGGGTGTGGCGGAATTGGCAGACGCACCAGACTTAGGATCTGGCGCCGCAAGGCGTGGGGGTTCGACTCCCTTCACCCGCATTTTCATTAAGCGGAAGTAGTTCAGTGGTAGAACACCACCTTGCCAAGGTGGGGGTCGCGGGTTCGAATCCCGTCTTCCGCTCCATCCTTATGCCGGGGTGGCGGAACTGGCAGACGCACAGGACTTAAAATCCTGCGGTAGGTGACTACCGTACCGGTTCGATTCCGGTCCTCGGCACCAAGAGAATGCTGCATGCGCCCGTAGCTCAATTGGATAGAGCGTTTGACTACGGATCAAAAGGTTAGGGGTTCGACTCCTCTCGGGCGCGCCATTAAGATACAATATGCTTCCGGGAAGTAGCTCAGCTTGGTAGAGCACTTGGTTTGGGACCAAGGGGTCGCAGGTTCGAATCCTGTCTTCCCGACCATTTAATCATTATGGGGCCTTAGCTCAGCTGGGAGAGCGCCTGCTTTGCACGCAGGAGGTCAGCGGTTCGATCCCGCTAGGCTCCACCAAAAAAATATTGACAAATGCTTAAAAGGTTGTTAATATAGTAAAAGTCTCTTGAAGAATATTGATCCTTGAAAACTGAACAAAATAAACGTCAACGTTAATTCAATTTATTATTATGAGCTAAGCAAACAATCTTATCGGAGAGTTTGATCCTGGCTCAGGACGAACGCTGGCGGCGTGCCTAATACATGCAAGTCGAGCGGACTTAGCGGGAGCTTGCTCCTGCTTGAGTCAGCGGCGCACGGGTGAGTAACACGTGGGTAACCTGCCTGTAAGACGGGGATAACTCCGGGAAACCGGGGCTAATACCGGATAAGTTCTTTCTTCGCATGAAGGAAGATTGAAAGGCGGCTTCGGCTGTCGCTTACAGATGGACCCGCGGCGCATTAGCTAGCTGGTGAGGTAACGGCTCACCAAGGCGACGATGCGTAGCCGACCTGAGAGGGTGATCGGCCACACTGGGACTGAGACACGGCCCAGACTCCTACGGGAGGCAGCAGTAGGGAATCTTCCGCAATGGACGAAAGTCTGACGGAGCAACGCCGCGTGAGTGAAGAAGGTTTTCGGATCGTAAAGCTCTGTTGTCAGGGAAGAACAAGTGTCGGAGTAACTGCCGGCACCTTGACGGTACCTGACCAGAAAGCCACGGCTAACTACGTGCCAGCAGCCGCGGTAATACGTAGGTGGCAAGCGTTGTCCGGAATTATTGGGCGTAAAGCGCGCGCAGGCGGTCTTTTAAGTCTGATGTGAAAGCCCACGGCTCAACCGTGGAGGGTCATTGGAAACTGGAAGACTTGAGTGCAGAAGAGAAGAGCGGAATTCCACGTGTAGCGGTGAAATGCGTAGAGATGTGGAGGAACACCAGTGGCGAAGGCGGCTCTTTGGTCTGTAACTGACGCTGAGGCGCGAAAGCGTGGGGAGCGAACAGGATTAGATACCCTGGTAGTCCACGCCGTAAACGATGAGTGCTAAGTGTTGGAGGGTTTCCGCCCTTCAGTGCTGCAGCTAACGCATTAAGCACTCCGCCTGGGGAGTACGGCCGCAAGGCTGAAACTCAAAGGAATTGACGGGGGCCCGCACAAGCGGTGGAGCATGTGGTTTAATTCGAAGCAACGCGAAGAACCTTACCAGGTCTTGACATCCTCTGACCGCTCTGGAGACAGAGCCTTCCCCTTCGGGGGACAGAGTGACAGGTAGTGCATGGTTGTCGTCAGCTCGTGTCGTGAGATGTTGGGTTAAGTCCCGCACCGAGCGCAACCCTTGATCTTAGTTGCCAGCATTCAGTTGGCCACTCTAAGGTGA
>NZ_KZ454940.1:824989-921452 GCF_002797355.1 Bacillus xiapuensis
CTGCTTAATGAAGGAGGAGAGTCCTGATGTCTTTAGAAAGATTTATGAACCAAGCCGTAAGTTCTTGGATGAGCAGTGAAGGGCCGCATTCAGATATTGTGCTAACTTCCAGAGTGCGTCTTGCAAGAAACTTATCAGAATATAAGTTTCCATCTTTGCTGAAAGCGGAAGAAGCTGCAGCGCTGACAAAGGATGTAGCAGAGGCCGTGCAATCGGATGATTCGTTAGAGCTTCTAATGATGGAGAACTTATCTCCTTTGCAAAAGAGAGTGCTAGTTGAAAAGCATTTAATCAGTCCTTATCTAGCGAACGCATCCGAGCATGGCGCTGTTCTTCTCACGGAACGAGAAGATATTAGCGTGATGATCAATGAAGAAGACCATATCCGGATTCAATGTTTGTTTCCAGGTTTGCAGCTGAAAGAAGCGTTAGCAAAGGCGGATGAGATTGATGATGCTATTGAGCAAAAGGTGCAGTATGCGTTTGATGAGCAGAAAGGTTATTTAACCAGCTGTCCGACCAACGTAGGAACAGGGTTAAGAGCATCCGTGATGATGCATCTTCCGGGCCTCGTATTAACGCAGCAGCTCAATCGAATTATTCCGGCTATCAGCCAGTTAGGATTAGTTGTTAGAGGAATTTATGGGGAAGGCAGCGAAGCTTTAGGTAATATATTTCAAATTTCCAACCAGCTGACGCTTGGAAAGTCCGAAGCCGATATTGTCGAAGATTTATTGAGTGTTGTTCATCAAATCATTTCCCAAGAACAGCTGGCAAGAGAGACTTTAGTTCATAACTCCGGCATTCGGTTGGAGGATAAAGTTTTCCGCTCTTATGGTGTTTTAACCAACAGCCGCATTATTGAAACGAAAGAAGCGGCGCAATGCTTGTCCGATGTAAGACTTGGAATTGATATTGGGTATATTCACAATATCTCCAGAAGTATTCTAAATGAATTAATGATTTTAACTCAGCCGGGATTTTTGCAGCAATATGCCGGCGGGCCGCTTTATCCTGAGGAACGGGATGTCCGGCGGGCGGCACTGATTCGCGAGCGATTGCAGATGGAAGAAAATCGTTGATATAAAGGAGATGGATGTATATGATGTTTGGTCGTTTTACCGAAAGAGCTCAGAAGGTATTGGCGCTTGCGCAGGAAGAAGCTATTCGTCTGGGGCACAGCAATATTGGCACGGAACATATATTGCTAGGTTTAGTGCGAGAAGGGGAAGGCATTGCTGCCAAAGCCTTGTACGGACTCGGACTCAGCTCTGAAAAAATTCAGCAGGAAGTAGAGAATTTAATCGGCAAAGGGGAGGGGGCTGCACAAACGATTCACTACACCCCCCGTGCTAAAAAAGTGACAGAGCTTTCAATGGATGAAGCTAGGAAGCTTGGCCATTCCTACGTCGGCACGGAACATATACTGCTGGGCTTAATACGGGAAGGAGAGGGAGTAGCTGCTCGCGTGCTCAGCAATTTAGGTGTCAGCTTAAACAAAGCTCGCCAGCAAGTTCTGCAACTGCTGGGAAGCAATGAATCAAATGGCCATCAAGGCGGAACGGCCTCTAATGTGAATACACCGACCCTTGACAGCCTGGCACGCGATTTAACAGCTGTTGCGCGAGAAGGCAGTCTGGATCCGGTCATCGGCCGCAGCAAAGAGATTCAGCGTGTGATCGAAGTGCTCAGCAGAAGAACGAAAAACAATCCGGTATTAATCGGTGAACCGGGAGTAGGCAAAACAGCCATTGCTGAGGGGCTTGCTCAGCAAATTATCAATAATGAAGTACCGGAGACTCTTCGAAATAAGCGAGTCATGACATTGGATATGGGAACAGTGGTAGCTGGAACGAAGTATCGCGGTGAATTTGAGGATCGCTTAAAGAAAGTAATGGATGAAATTCGTCAGGCCGGAAACATTATTCTATTTATCGATGAGCTGCATACGTTGATTGGAGCAGGCGGAGCGGAAGGAGCCATTGATGCCTCCAATATTTTAAAGCCGTCGCTTGCCCGCGGCGAATTGCAATGCATCGGGGCGACTACTCTGGATGAATACCGCAAATACATTGAAAAAGATGCAGCCCTTGAACGCCGCTTCCAGCCAATCCAAGTGGATGAACCGTCTCTGGAAGAATCCATTCAGATTTTAAAAGGGTTAAGAGACCGCTATGAAGCTCATCACCGTGTCTCGATTACAGATGAAGCTATTGAGGCAGCGGTGAAAATGTCAGACCGCTACATCTCTGATCGGTTTTTGCCGGATAAAGCGATTGACTTGATTGACGAAGCAGGTTCTAAAGTACGCTTGCGCTCATTTACAACGCCTCCTAATCTCAAAGAGATGGAAATCAAATTAGAAGGCATTCGCAACGAGAAAGACGCCGCAGTCCAAAGCCAGGAGTTTGAAAAGGCAGCTTCTCTGCGCGATTCCGAGCAAAAGCTGCGGGAAGAATTGGAAAGAACGAAAAATGAATGGAAAGAAAAGCAAGGAAAAGAGAACAGCGAGGTCACAGTGGAGGATATTGCTATTGTCGTCTCCAGCTGGACGGGAATTCCTGTATCCAAGCTCGCGCAAACAGAAACGGAAAGACTGCTGAATTTAGAAGAAATTCTCCATTCCCGCCTGATTGGCCAAGAGGAGGCCGTCAAGGCTGTGTCAAAAGCGGTCCGCCGTGCCAGAGCCGGACTGAAAGATCCCAAACGCCCGATCGGTTCCTTCATCTTCTTAGGGCCAACAGGCGTCGGAAAAACGGAGCTGGCCAAAGCTTTAGCAGAAGCAATGTTTGGCGACGAGGATGCGATGATCCGAGTCGACATGTCCGAATATATGGAGAAGCATTCGACTTCCCGGCTTGTAGGATCCCCTCCAGGCTATGTCGGATATGATGAAGGCGGACAGCTGACAGAGAAAGTTCGCCGCAAGCCGTACTCAGTGATTTTGCTGGATGAAATTGAAAAAGCCCATCCGGATGTATTCAATATACTCTTGCAAGTGCTAGAAGACGGCCGTTTAACAGATTCTAAGGGACGTACCGTTGATTTCCGCAACACCGTCTTAATCATGACATCCAATGTTGGAGCGCAGTCACTAAAGCGCAATAAGTATGTCGGGTTCAGTGTTCAAGATGGGGAACAGGACTTTAAAGACATGAAGGAGAAAGTGTTTGAAGAATTGAAGCGCGCCTTTCGTCCTGAGTTTCTTAACCGCATTGATGAGATGATTGTCTTCCATTCTTTAGAGAAGAAGCATCTGAAAGAAATTGTTACGCTCATGGCGGAGCAATTAACGAACCGTTTGAAAGAGCAGGAGATTCATGTTGAGCTGACAGAGGCTGCGAAAGAGAAAATCGCAGAGGAAGGATATGATCCTGAATATGGAGCACGCCCATTGCGCCGGGCGCTTCAGAAACAAGTGGAGGACCGTTTGTCCGAAGAATTGTTAAAAGGGGAAGTATTAAAGGGTCAGCATGTCATTGTGGATGTAGAAAACAACGAATTTGTTGTGAAAACGAAAGAGCCATCGACTGCCTGAATAATGGAGGAAGGGTGCAGATGCTGATTGCGGCTGCACCCTTTTCTCTTATATTTCTGTATTGAGGACAAAAAAGATAGAGGTGCATGTATGGTAAAGAAAAAGACAAAATTTATTTGTCAGTCATGCGGATATGAATCACCCAAGTGGATGGGAAGATGCCCTGGCTGCAATCAATGGAATCAAATGGTGGAGGAAGTGGCGGTAACAGGAACGCCAAAGCGGACATTTATGCATTCGGAATCAACAGTCGCTGCAAAGCCCGCCAAGCTGTCTGCCGTAGAAACCGTGCAGGAGCCGAGAGTGACCACGGAGATAAAGGAGTTTAACCGCGTGCTTGGCGGCGGTGTAGTGCCCGGTTCATTAATATTGATAGGTGGTGATCCGGGAATTGGCAAGTCCACCTTGCTATTGCAGGTTTCTTCGCAGCTAAGCGCCAAGAGAAATAAAGTCCTGTATATATCGGGGGAAGAATCAATCAAGCAGACAAAACTGCGGGCGGACCGGTTAGCTGTTAAGAATGACCAGCTATTTATTTATTCTGAAACAAACTTGCAGCTAATTCATGCAGCCATTCAAGAGATGAAACCGGCTTTTGTCATTATCGACTCCATCCAAACCGTCTATCACCCTGAAGTGACATCCGCACCCGGAAGCGTATCTCAAGTGAGAGAATGTACAGCAGAGCTGATGCGAATCGCTAAAATGAATGGGATAGCGATCTTTATTGTCGGGCATGTGACGAAAGAAGGTGCTATTGCCGGACCTCGATTATTGGAACATATGGTGGACACTGTGTTATATTTTGAAGGAGAGCGTCACCACACCTATCGGATATTGCGTGCTGTGAAAAACCGATTTGGCTCCACTAATGAAATGGGCATTTTTGAAATGAAGGAAATGGGATTGGAGGAAGTAGCCAACCCATCGGAAATATTCTTGGAAGAGCGTTCGCAAGGGGCATCCGGTTCAACGGTTGTCGCTTCTATGGAAGGCACGAGACCCGTGCTTGTAGAAATTCAAGCCCTTATTTCTCCTACTGTTTTCGGTAATCCGCGGCGGATGGCAACGGGCATTGACCATAACCGCGTCACGCTTTTAATGGCAGTGCTTGAAAAGCGGGTTGGACTGCTGCTGCAAAATCAAGATGCATACTTGAAGGTTGCTGGAGGGGTTAAGCTCGATGAGCCGGCGATTGATCTGGCTGTGACAGTCAGCATTGCTTCCAGCTTTCGAGATGAGCCGACCAATCCGAGCGACTGCATAATCGGAGAAGTGGGATTGACAGGAGAGGTCAGAAGAGTATCAAGAATTGAGCAAAGAGTCTCTGAAGCAGCTAAGCTAGGTTTTACACGCATCATTATTCCCGCTAATAATTTAGGGGGATGGAAAATACCGAATAATGTTAAGGTGGTAGGCGTGTCTACGGTAAATGAAGCGTTGAAGGCGGTTTTTGGTAAGTGATTACCTTTCGAAATAGGGTATAATAGATTACCGCTCTTGAGGCTTTAGAGCGGTTTATTGAAAAAACACGGTTGCGAATGGAAAAAAGTGTTTATAATAAATACGAGGAGGTGAAGAGGGAATGTTAAAGCGTCTCGTGCAGGCGGGATTTATTATATTAGGCGGCACATTAGGTGTTATTCTTATTCCGGACTTATTAAAATTAATTAGCTTAGATCAAGTGCACTTAATAAATAACCCGTATGTTGCAGCGATACTAGGAGCGATTATTTTCTATATGCTGACCTTTTGGGCAGTTGATTATATTGTGGGTTTTGTAAAATGGCTGGAAGATCGGATCGTTACCGCTCCATTGACGGACATTCTTTCTGGAAGTTTAGGCTTAATCTTAGGGTTGATTGTCGCTTTTTTGGCAGGGAATACACTAAATTCGATTGAAAATCCCATTGCCAGTACGGTGGCCCCCATCTTTTTAACACTGTTACTCGGTTATCTAGGCTTCCAAGTCGGGTTAAAAAAGCGGGATGAAATAAAAGGTCTCTTTTCTTTAAATAAAGGCGCAAAGAAAAAAGAAGCCGAAGCGGCAGAAACACCTAGGCAGTCAAAGAACTATTATAAAATTTTAGACACGAGTGTCATCATCGACGGAAGAATTGCGGATATTTGCCAAACTGGGTTTTTGGAGGGCTGCTTGATTATTCCGCATTTTGTTTTGGAAGAGCTTCAGCATATTGCTGATTCCTCCGATACACTTAAACGGACCAAAGGACGCCGGGGGTTGGATATTTTAAACCGCATTCAAAAGAAAATTTCAGTCGATGTAGAAATCACTGAGCGAGATTTTGAAGATATTCATGAAGTTGACAGCAAGCTGGTCAAGCTTGCTAAAGAAATGCAGGGAATTGTCGTAACCAACGATTTTAATTTAAACAAAGTTTGTGAGCTGCAAAACGTGCAGGTGCTGAATATTAATGATTTAGCCAATGCTGTTAAGCCGCTGGTGATTCCTGGTGAGGAAATGCAAATACTGGTGATCAAAGACGGGAAAGAGCAAAAGCAAGGCATTGGCTATTTAGATGACGGTACCATGATCGTCGTGGAAGAAGGGCGAGATTATATTGGCAAGCAAATCGATGTGATTGTGACGAGTGTGCTGCAAACGTCAGCAGGCCGAATGATTTTTGCCAAGCCGAAATTAGCTGAAAAAGCGCTTTAAAGGGGTATGGTTGAATGGAATATCAAGTGGTGATTCCCGCGGCGGGACAAGGCAAGCGGATGAAAGCGGGCAAGAATAAATTGCTTTTGTCTTTGCGGGGCCTTCCGGTGATTATCCACACATTGCAAGTGTTTGAGAAGGATCCGAACTGCGAAGGAATAATATTAGCTGTACAGCCGGAAGAAAGACAGCTTTTCACCGATTTAATCCGCCAATATCAAATAGCTAAAGTTCGCGGTCTGGCCGATGGAGGAAAAGAACGCCAGCATAGCGTATATAACGGGCTGAAGCAAATTGGCAAAGACGGGATTGTACTCGTGCATGATGGAGCCCGGCCGTTTATTACAGCGGACATCATTCAAGAGCTTGTTGTACAAGCCGAGGCAGCAGGAGCAGCGGTAGTCGCTGTTCCGGTGAAGGATACGATTAAGCGTGTAGAGAATGGAAAAGTAGCGGAGACAGTAGAACGCGCTAGCTTGTGGTCCGTGCAAACGCCACAAGCTTTTCGCGTATCTGCTTTGCTGAACGCGCATGAGCAAGCAGAACGAGACGGTTTTTTAGGCACGGATGATGCCTCGCTTGCGGAAAGAATCCATCTTCCTGTGCAAATTGTAGAAGGAGATTATGATAATATTAAACTGACAACGCCTGAGGATCTTTTTGTTGCTGAGGCGATCATTCAAAAAAGAAAGACACTATAAAGCTTAAAGGAGAAAGAACATGTTTCGTATTGGACAAGGCTTTGATGTGCACCAGTTAGCAGAAGGCCGCCCATTAATTATTGGGGGCATTGAGATACCCTATGAAAAAGGATTGCTGGGACATTCCGATGCCGACGTGCTATTGCATACAGTAGCGGATGCATGTCTTGGAGCGATTGGAGAAGGGGATATCGGCAAGCATTTTCCAGATACGGATCCGGCGTTTAAAGGAGCGGATTCCGCTGTTTTGCTTGAGCGTGTGTGGCAGCTTGTGAAAGATCGCGGCTATGCTTTAGGAAATATAGACTGTACCATTATTGCCCAGAAACCCAAAATGGCTCCCCATATTGAGAGCATGAGAACAAGAATTGCGCAGCTGCTGGAGGCAGACAGCTCCCAAGTGAATGTCAAAGCGACCACCACTGAAAAGCTTGGCTTTGCCGGACGGGAAGAAGGAATCGCCGCGCAAGCCACGGTACTTTTAGTAAAGAGTAAAGGCTAATCACCTTTCTTCTGCAGGACAACGGTGGTAGAATGATAAGATCACTGCATTTAATATAAGCATTTAGGGATAAACTGAGGAGGAAAATGGAATGGCTAATGACATTCGTGTGCGTTATGCGCCAAGCCCAACAGGCCACCTACATATTGGAAATGCGCGGACAGCGCTGTTTAATTATTTATTTGCCCGCAGTCAAGGCGGAAAATTTATTATTCGAATCGAGGATACCGATCAAAAACGAAACATTGAAGGCGGCGAGCAAAGTCAGCTGACCTATTTGCGCTGGCTTGGGATGGATTGGGACGAAGGTGTAGATGTAGGCGGAGAGTATGGTCCCTATCGTCAATCAGAGCGGAATCATATTTATAAAAAGTATTATGAGCAGCTGCTGGAAGAAGGCAAAGCTTATAAGTGCTATTGTACTTCAGAGGAGCTTGAAGCAGAACGGGAAGCTCAGCAGGCAGCGGGAAAAGATATGCCCGGATATTCTGGAAAATGCCGTCATTTAACGGCAGAAGAGCAAGCCAAACTTGAAGCGGAAGGACGGCAGCCAAGCATTCGTATTAAAGTGCCTAAGGGAGAAGTGCTGGCCTTTACCGATATGGTAAAAGGGGAAGTGTCTTTTGACTCCGATGATATAAATGATTTTGTCATTGTCAAAAGAGACGGCACACCAACGTATAATTTTGCTGTCGCGGTAGATGACTATTTAATGGAAATGACCCACGTATTGCGCGGAGACGACCATATTTCCAATACTCCAAAGCAATTATTGATATATAAAGCGCTCGGCTGGGAACCGCCAATCTTCGGTCATATGACGCTGATCGTCAACGAAAGCCGCAAAAAATTAAGTAAGCGTGATGAGTCGATCATTCAATTTATTGAGCAATACAAGGATCTTGGCTACTTGCCTGAAGCGCTGTTTAACTTTATTGCCCTGCTTGGCTGGTCTCCTAAGGGAGAAGAGGAAATTTTCTCGAAAGAAGAATTTATCGAAATCTTTGATGCTGAGCGTTTGTCTAAATCCCCGGCTTTATTTGATCAGCAAAAGCTCGTGTGGATGAATAATCAGTATATGAAACAAGCGGATCTGGACCGAGTGGTTGATCTTGCGCTACCACATTTAATCAAAGCGGGCCGAATCACTGAAAATCTTTCTGGCGAGCAGCAAGAATGGGTTCGTCATTTAATTGCTCTTTATCAAGAAAAAATGAGCTATGGAGCGGAAATTGTCGAGCTATCAGAGCTGTTCTTTAAGGAGGATATTGCGTATGAGGCTGAAGCAAAAGAGGTGCTTCAGGAAGAGCAAGTTCCTGAAGTGATGGCTGCCTTCCTTGCAAAGGTTAAAGAACTGGAAACATTTGAAGCCGACGAAATAAAAAAAGCGATAAAGGCTGTTCAAAAAGAAACAGGCCATAAAGGCAAGAAGCTGTTTATGCCGATCCGTGCGGCGGTTACAGGCCAAACTCACGGCCCGGATCTGCCGAAAGCAATCGAATTGCTCGGCCAAGAGACAGTGCAAGCAAGAGTGGCAAAGATTATCGGTTAACATTTATCTATAAATGTAATATATTATGTTTAGAAGAGTGTTGGCCTTGAACTGAATAACCAAGCGTTGAAAAGGAAAAGTAAATGATTGAAGCTTCTCAGAGAGGATCGTCACCGGCTGCGAGCGTTCCAAGTTATTCAATCATTGAAGTGCCCCTTGGAGTCTGCTGCTGAAAGGGAACGAGTAAGCAGCGGCGGGAACTCCCGTTATCAGTTGAAAGTTGGAGGAATGGCTCAGCTTTATCTTCATTCCTCAAACAGAGTGGAACCGCGTGAATGAAACGTCTCTGTCAGATCAGAGGCGTTTTTGTTTTGCTTGAAATCACCAATAGGAAGAGGGGAGGAATTGCAGTGCTTAAAATGCTTAAAGAAGATATTGATACGATATTTGAGCAGGATCCGGCTGCCCGAAGCTATATGGAAGTGATTTTAACGTACTCTGGATTACATGCGATATGGAGTCATCGTTTAGCTCATGGCTTTTATAAGAGAAAGTTTTATTTCCTCGCCCGCTTGATCTCACAAATCAGCCGTTTCTTCACTGGGATTGAAATTCATCCCGGAGCGAAGATTGGCCGCCGGCTATTCATTGACCATGGCATGGGTGTGGTGATTGGTGAAACATGTGAGATTGGCAATAATGTCACTTTGTATCAAGGCGTCACCCTTGGAGGCACCGGCAAAGAAAAAGGCAAGCGGCACCCAACAGTGAAGGATAACGCACTCATAGCGACCGGGGCGAAGGTGCTTGGCTCCATTACAGTCGGAGAGAATTCGAAAATCGGCGCAGGTTCCGTAGTACTGAAGGATGTTCCTCCTAATTCAACCGTTGTCGGCATCCCTGGGAAAATCGTCGTTCGCGACGGCAAGAAAATAAAAAAGGATTTGAATCACAGAGATTTGCCGGACCCTGTAGCGGATCGGATCATAGAGATGGAGAAGGAAATAAATCATCTTAAACAAGAGCTTGAAGAGGTTAGGAAAGGAGTCTATCAAAAATGACGATACGCCTTTATAATACGCTCACGCGTGAGAAAGAGGAGTTTGTTCCTTTAGAAGAAGGAAAAGTGAAGATGTACGTTTGCGGGCCGACTGTTTATAACTACATTCATATCGGCAACGCCCGCCCGGCCATCGTATTTGATACAGTGCGCCGCTATTTTCAATACAGAGGCTTTGAAGTAGAATTTGTTTCGAACTTTACCGATGTCGATGATAAATTGATTAAAACAGCAAGGGAGCTCGGTGAGGAAGTACCGGTGATTGCTGAGCGCTTTATTAAGGCTTATTTTGCAGATATTGAAGCGCTGGGCTGCCAAAAAGCGGATGTTCATCCGCGGGTAACGGAAAACATCGAATCGATCATTGACTTTATCAGCGCGCTGATCGACAAAGGATATGCTTATGAATCAGAGGGGGATGTATATTACCGGACAAGACAATTTGACGGCTATGGGAAGCTGTCTCACCAGTCCATTGATGAGTTAAAGGTTGGCGCCCGAATTGACGTTGGGGAAAAGAAGGAAGATGCTCTCGACTTTGTGTTGTGGAAGGCCGCTAAGGAAGGGGAAATATCCTGGGACAGTCCATGGGGAAAGGGCCGGCCGGGGTGGCATATTGAATGCTCAGCCATGGCTAAGAAATATTTGGGTGAGACGATTGATATTCACGCAGGAGGCCAAGACTTGGCATTCCCTCATCATGAAAATGAAATCGCCCAATCGGAAGCCTTAACTGATAAGCCTTTTGCCCGCTACTGGATGCATAATGGCTATATTAATATAAATAATGAAAAAATGTCGAAGTCGCTGGGGAATTTTGTTCTGGTGCATGATATTATTCAGCATATTGATCCGCAAGTACTCCGCTTTTTCATGTTATCGGTGCATTACCGCCATCCGATTCATTACAGTGAGGAGCTGCTGGAGAATGCCAAGGCAGCGCTTGAACGGCTGACAACCACCTATGAAAACTTAAAGCACCGCAAACAAGCTAGCAGCAATTTAACAGACAGTGACGAAGCTTGGCTGGCTAAAGCGGCAGCAGTCCAACAGCAATTTATAAAAGAAATGGATGATGACTTTAACACCGCCAATGCGATTTCGGTTTTGTTTGATTTGGCGAAGCAGGCGAATTATTACTTAATGGAGCCGCATACTTCCGAGCAGGTGATCGATGCGTTTATGAACCGCTTTGAAGATTTGTTCTTTGTGCTTGGGTTGAAGCTTGAAGAGGAAGAATGGCTGGATGAAGAGATTGAAGCATTAATTGAGCAGCGGACAAAAGCGAGACAGGAGCGCAATTTTCAGCTGGCCGATGAAATACGTGATAAGCTAAAGGAAATGAATATTATTCTGGAAGATACGCCTCAGGGCATCCGTTGGAAAAGAGGATGAAGCATGCTTGAGTTTGAACCGTTGAAAGAGGCAAAGCAAATGAACAGCCTGGCCCTTGCCTATATGGGCGATGCTATTTATGAAGTGTACGTCCGTCGTTATCTCTTAGCATTGGGCAGGGTCAAGCCGCACTTATTGCATAAAGAGGCGACTCATTATGTGTCGGCCAAAGCGCAGGCAAAATTTTTATTTATACTGCTGGATCAGGATATGCTGAATGAAGAGGAGTTAGCTGTTGTCAGAAGAGGACGCAATGCGAAGTCGGGAAGCGTGCCGAAGAACACAGATGTGCAGACGTACCGCTACAGCACAGCCTTTGAGGCGCTTCTCGGTTTCTTGTTCCTGACAGGGCAGGATAAGCGCATGGTAGAATTAATAGAATACAGTCTAAAGCAGAATATTGAAAAGAAAGGAGGAAGATAAACATGTCGAAGGAGTTTATTGCCGGAAGAAATCCGGTTCTGGAGGCGCTTCGTTCTGATCGGGAAATCAATAAAATATGGATAGCTGAAGGCGCACAAAAAGGGCCGATGCAGCAGATTATGAAAATGGCGAAAGAGCAGAATGTGCTGGTGCAGTTTGTTCCTAAGCAAAAAGTGGATCAAATGACAGAAGAGAATCATCAAGGGGTGGTCGCTTCCGTTGCTGCCTATCGCTATGCAGAATTGGACGAACTGTTTGCCAAGGCAGAGAAAAGCGGAGAAGCGCCGTTTTTTCTTCTGCTTGATGAAATAGAGGATCCTCATAATCTCGGTTCTATCATGAGAACAGCTGATGCGGCTGGCGCTCACGGGATCATTATTCCGAAGCGGCGCGCTGTCGGTTTAACGGCAGCGGTCGCTAAAGCATCCACAGGAGCGATTGAATATATTCCTGTTGCCCGCGTCACTAATCTGGCGAGAACGATGGAAGAGCTGAAAGAGCGGGGAGTATGGATTGCAGGTACAGATGCTAAGGGGAGAGAAGATTACCGTCAGCTCGACGGGGAGATGCCTTTGGCGCTTGTCATAGGCAGTGAAGGCAGGGGCATCAGCCGCCTGATCAAAGAAAAATGTGATTTTCTCATTAGACTTCCAATGGCGGGGCGCGTGACATCTTTAAACGCATCCGTTGCAGCCGGACTACTGATGTATGAGGTGTACCGTAAACGTCATCCATTAGGAGAATAGATGATGAATATCCTGCTTGTCGATGGTTATAACATCATCGGAGCCTGGCCGGAGCTCCGTGAACTAAAGGAGACAGATCTTGCTGCAGCCCGCGACCGGCTGATCGAGCGGATGGCTGAATATCAAGGATTTACCGGTTCCAGAGTCATCGTTGTATTTGATGCCTATTATGTAAAGGGGACTGAGAGGAAATACCGGCAGGCGCAGGTGGAAGTGATTTTCACCCGGAAGAATGAGACGGCGGATGAGCGGATTGAAAAGCTGGCTATTGAGCTTAATCACATTCATAACCAAATTACCGTCGCGACTTCCGATTACACGGAGCAGAGGGTGACTTTCGGCCAGGGAGCTCTGCGGGTGTCTGCGAGAGAGCTGCTTTCCGAAGTCAATGCAATGGGAAGGCATATTAAAAAAAAGCTGGAAAAGATTGAAGAAAAAAAGCCGAATGCCAAAATTCCGCTTACAGATGAAGTGGCGGAAATTTTTGAGAAGTGGCGTCGCGGCAAGAAATGAGTAGTTGACGTTCAAAAAAACGGTGCTGTATAATATTTCTAGTCTATGCATTTGCAGGCGGAGGGGATGTGTGTGTGCTTGAACCGTTCAGATCGTGTGCCGCTGGAATCGCTTAGTGATGAACAACTCATAGAACAGGTCCACAACGGCAGCAGCGATGCGCTGGATTACTTGATTCATAAGTACAAGAACTTTGTTCGGGCTAAGGCTCGCTCTTACTTTTTGATAGGAGCTGACAGAGAGGATATCGTTCAAGAAGGAATGATTGGTCTGTATAAAGCTGTTCGGGACTACAAAGAGGACAAGCTGACGTCCTTTAAAGCGTTTGCTGAACTATGTATTACGAGACAGATTATCACCGCTATTAAGACCGCCACGCGCCAGAAGCATATTCCGCTGAACTCTTATGTGTCGTTGGATAAACCAATTTATGACGAGGAGTCGGATCGCACGCTGATGGACGTTATAACCGGCGCAAAAGTGATGAACCCGGAAGAATTGATCATTAACCGGGAGCAGTTTAATAGCATTGAAGACAAGATGAACGAATTATTAAGTGATCTGGAAAGAAAGGTTTTAGCGCTCTATTTAGACGGACAATCTTACCAGGAGATTTCCGAAGAACTCAACCGCCATGTGAAGTCGATTGACAACGCCTTGCAAAGGGTGAAAAGAAAGCTTGAGCGTTATCTTGAATTCAGAGAAATTAAAATGTAAGACGACGCTTGACTCGTTTGATTTGCAATGATATTTTTAAGAACTAAGATAGATAAGGTGGTCTCACGATGACAAACAAATTAATACTAGCTTGCTCGGAGTGCGGATCAAGAAACTATTCCACAAAGGGAAAAGCCGCTGGACATGAACGCCTGGAAATAAAAAAGTTCTGCAGCACCTGCAACAGGCATACAGTTCACAAACAAACAAAGTAACAAGCAGGTGTGCAATTGATCTTTTGGAGGGTCTGAGATGTCAAGTTTAACACAATTTTTCCGCAACGTAGGCACAGAGATACGAAAGGTGAGCTGGCCGAAGAAAAAGGAACTGACAAGATACACAGTCACTGTTGTGACGACCGTCGTGTTTCTTTCCGTTTTCTTTTTAATTGTTGACCAAGGCATTACAGCCGTTTTGAATTGGATTACCTCGAAGTAATTCGCCGTTTCGTAATTTAAGCTTGAATATACCGGTTTTTAATATGGTATAATAAAAAAATATAGAGAAAATAAAAAAGCCCGCTTCCACGGGTTTTTTAATTTGCTTTTAAACAATAAAGGAGGGAAGGACACTAAAGTCCCTTTCTATGGAGAAGAATTGGTATGTTGTACACACATATTCAGGATATGAGAATAAAGTAAAAGCGAACCTTGAAAAGCGCGTTGAATCCATGGGTATGCAAGATAAAATATTTCGGGTGATCGTGCCCGAAGAGGAAGAAACGGATGTAAAAAACGGCAAAAAGAAAGTTGTGAAGCGCAAGGTGTTTCCTGGGTACGTATTGGTGGAGATCGTCATGACGGATGACTCTTGGTATGTAGTCCGCAATACACCGGGAGTTACAGGGTTTGTCGGTTCATCAGGCCACGGTTCGAAACCGACCCCGCTTCTGCCGGAGGAAGTAAAGAATATCCTCAAGCAAATGGGAATGGATGATAAACGGAAAGATGTGGATTTCGATGTGAAGGAAACGGTAGTTGTCAACGAAGGACCATTTGCTAATTTCGAAGGAACTGTGGAAGAGATCGACTATGACAAAGCAAAGCTGAAAGTCTTGGTAAATATGTTTGGCCGCGAAACGCCGGTTGAGCTTGATTTTCATCAAGTAGATAAAATATAATTGAAAACAACTTGAAATGTTAGTCGAATAATGATAATATTTTTAAGTCAGTACGTCTCAACGACAGAGACTAATTTTAATTGATCATCTTTATTTGCAGAATAAAGATTATGATTTGAGTGGGAGGGGACAACCCCAGATACCACATCACGGACTTAAGGAGGTGTGTCTCGTGGCTAAAAAAGTTATTAAAGTTGTGAAATTGCAAATCCCTGCAGGGAAAGCGAATCCGGCTCCACCAGTAGGACCTGCACTTGGTCAAGCCGGCGTTAACATCATGGGATTCTGTAAGGAGTTTAACGCTCGCACTGCGGACCAAGCTGGTTTGATTATTCCAGTTGAAATTTCGGTATTTGAAGACCGTTCATTTACATTCATCACAAAGACTCCGCCAGCGGCTGTACTGCTTAAGAAAGCGGCCGGCATTCAGTCTGGTTCTGGAGAACCTAACCGCAATAAAGTGGCGACAGTGAAACGTGATAAAGTTCGCGAAATCGCTGAAATGAAAATGCCAGATCTAAACGCAGCTGATGTTGAAGCAGCTATGCGTATGGTTGAAGGTACTGCCCGCAGCATGGGGATTGTGATCGAAGACTAATTATTGGTCTAGTTGAAGTTGTTGTTCAAGGGTTGCGATGTGGATGTAGTTAATATAATTCACTCGCAACCTTTATTCGTGGGAGGTTATTCCGCTAAAACCACATAAGGAGGATTTTTAATAATGGCAAAAAAAGGAAAGAAGTTTCAAGAAGCAGCAAAGCTTGTTGACCGTTCAACAGCGTACCCAATTGAAGAAGCGATTGAATTAGTGAAGAAAACCAGCTTCACAAAATTTGACGCAACAGTAGAAGTGGCGTTCCGTCTGGGTGTAGACCCTAAGAAAGCGGATCAGCAAATCCGCGGAGCGGTAGTGCTTCCAAACGGAACTGGTAAAACACAAACTGTTTTAGTATTCGCTAAAGGCGAAAAAGCAAAAGAAGCGGAAGCAGCAGGTGCAGACTATGTTGGAGACAGCGATTATATCAACAAAATCCAGCAAGGCTGGTTTGAGTTTGATGTCATCGTAGCGACACCGGACATGATGGGCGAAGTAGGTAAGCTTGGCCGTGTGCTTGGACCTAAAGGCTTAATGCCAAACCCTAAAACTGGCACCGTTACATTTGACGTAGCGAAAGCTGTTGAAGAAATCAAAGCGGGTAAAGTAGAATATCGCGTTGATAAAGCCGGTAACGTTCATGTGCCGATCGGTAAAGTATCATTCGAGAACGAGAAGTTGATTGAAAACTTCAACACCATTTTTGACACAATGCTGAAAGCAAAGCCGGCTGCAGCTAAGGGCGCGTTCATGAAGAACGTAGCGGTCACTTCAACAATGGCTCCTGGCATCAAAGTGGATCCTTCTTCTGTAGCAGTAAAACAATAATTGACATTCCAAAAAGTATGTGATATTATACTTTTTGTTGCAAATGAATAAAACATTTATACCGTAGACAGCAGGGGCTGAAAAGCTTAATTTCCCGCCGAGGTAATACGAATATATAGAGTGCGGCATCTCGCCGTGCTTTTCGTACCCCCGCGTCTGCAAAGAGCGGGGGTTTTTACTTGCTTTAAATGGTATGAATGAGAAAGCAAAGAAATATCGTTTTTCGGAGAAATCTACAGGAGGTGTAAAAAATGAACAGTGTAATCGAACAAAAGCAACAGATCGTGAATGACATCGCTGATAAGTTGAAAAACAGTGCCTCTACAGTGGTAGTGGACTACCGCGGTTTAACAGTAGGCGAAGTGACTGAGCTTCGTAAGCAGCTTCGTGAAGCGGGTGTTGAGTTCAAAGTATTCAAAAACACATTGACTCGCCGTGCCGCTGAAATCGCAGAGGTTTCAGACTTAAATGAATTTCTTACAGGGCCGAACGCGATTGCATTCAGTAATGAAGATGTGATTGCGCCAGCGAAAATCCTTAACAATTTCGCAAAAGAACATGAAGCTTTAGAAATTAAAGCGGGTGTTCTGGAAGGAAATCTTGTATCTGTGGAAGAAGTCAAAGCTCTTGCTGAACTTCCATCCCGCGAAGGTTTGCTTTCTATGCTACTCAGCGTGCTGCAGGCTCCTATGCGCAACTTCGCGCTGGCTGCAAAAGCTGTTGCCGATCAAAAGGAAGAACAAGGCGCGTAAGCTGATTCATTCAGCCTGTGCCTGAACGAAACATATTTAAGCATGAAAAATTAAGGAGGAAATATATAATGACTAAAGAGCAAATCATTGATGCGATTAAAGAAATGTCCGTTCTTGAACTAAATGACCTAGTAAAAGCAATTGAAGAAGAGTTTGGTGTAACTGCTGCTGCTCCTGTAGCTGTAGCTGGCGGAGCTGCTGGCGGAGATGCTGCAGCTGAGAAAACTGAATTTGACGTAGTGCTTACTGAAGCAGGCGGCCAAAAAATCAAAGTTATTAAAGTGGTTCGTGAAATCACAGGTCTTGGACTTAAAGAAGCAAAAGAAGTGGTTGACAACACTCCAAAACCACTTAAAGAAGGCGTTTCTAAAGAAGAAGCTGAAGAACTTAAAGCTAAACTTGAAGAAGTTGGCGCTGGCGTAGAAGTTAAGTAATTAAGTGTATGGGACAACAAAAGCCCGCTGGTTCCAGCGGGCTTTTGTTTTTGTTTGGTGAAAGCTTTTAGGCAAAGTAAATGGAGGGATCGGCGTGCCAAACCATTATTACTCGCAAACTCCGGAAAGCGAAAGCAATCCGATGTATTGGGAATACCGTCTGAGAAACAAGCTTTTCCGCTTTAAAACGGATAGTGGCGTTTTTTCTAAAAAAGAAGTCGATTTTGGTTCGCGCTTGCTGATTGAAAGCTTTCAGATGCCGGAGATACCGGGGCCGATTTTGGACGTTGGCTGCGGATACGGTCCGATTGGTTTGTCGGTAGCCGCCCAATCTTCGGAGCGTCTTGTTCACATGGTCGATGTGAACCGCCGGGCGCTTGAATTATCAAAAGAGAATGCAGGGTTAAATAAGATTGAAAATGTCTTAATTTACGAAAGTGACCGGCTGGAGCAAGTCACTGAAAAGGGCTTTGCCGCTATTTTAACCAACCCGCCTATCCGTGCGGGGAAGAAGATCGTTTTGGATATATTTCATCAAAGTTTTCAAAAACTAGCTAGTGGCGGTCAGCTTTGGGTTGTCATCCAAAAGAAACAAGGGGCTCCGTCGGCTATTAAAGAGCTGGAGCAGTTGTTTGGTGAAACAGAGACGGTTGAGCGCTCCAAAGGATATTATATTCTTAAAGCGGAAAAGGCATTGACTGCACAATAGCTCTATGCTATTATTATAAAATGCCAATATAATATTTGTGCTCATTTTTCCAAAAAAGCTTTTGTATGTATATTTTTTTGGTGCATGGGAACAATGATAAAATAATATTCCATTATGTGAAAAAAATGAGGTTTTCTTTGAAAAACCCTTTTTCTTTTTGTCTTATAGAATAGACTGGCTGTCTGCTATAAGATGTATATAGGCAACTAAAACGCTTGATTTGAGGGGTGAATCAGTTGACAGGTCAACTAGTTCAGTATGGACGACACCGCCAACGCAGAAGTTATGCACGCATTAGCGAAGTTTTAGAATTACCAAATTTGATTGAAATCCAAACATCCTCCTATCAATGGTTTCTTGATGAGGGCTTAAGAGAGATGTTCCAAGACATTTCTCCGATTGAAGATTTCACTGGTAATCTTGCACTGGAATTTATCGATTATAGTCTTGCAGACCCGAAGTATCCGGTCGATGAGTCTAAAGAGCGCGATGTCACTTATTCAGCGCCGCTTCGAGTTAAGGTCCGTCTTTTAAATAAAGAGACTGGTGAAGTGAAAGACCAAGAAGTGTTCATGGGCGACTTTCCGCTTATGACCGAAACAGGAACATTCATTATCAATGGAGCAGAACGCGTAATCGTTTCCCAGTTAGTCCGCTCTCCGAGTGTGTATTACAGCGAAAAATTCGACAAGAACGGGAAGAAAGGCTTTACTGCTACAGTGATTCCAAACCGCGGTGCTTGGCTCGAATATGAGACAGATGCAAAGGATATTGTATATGTCCGTATTGACCGCACGCGTAAGTTGCCAATCACAGTATTGCTGCGCGCTTTAGGGTTTGGCTCTGATCAAGAAATCATCGATTTAATCGGCGATAATGAATATATTCGCAACACGCTTGAAAAAGACAACACGGAAAACACGGAAAAAGCGCTGATTGAAATATATGAGCGGCTTCGTCCAGGTGAACCGCCAACGGTTGAAAATGCCAAAAGCTTGCTGATCTCTCGTTTCTTTGATCCGAAGCGATATGACCTTGCAAACGTTGGACGCTACAAAATCAATAAAAAACTTCACACGAAAAACCGCCTATTCGGCCAACGTTTAGCGGAAACGCTGGCAGATCCGGAAACAGGTGAAATTATCGCGGAAGAAGGAACGGTTCTTGACCGCCGCGCACTAGATAAGATCATTCCTTATCTAGAAAAGGGCACAGGGTTTAAAACCTTCCGTCAATCCGGCGGCGTGGTTGAAGAAGATATTGTCGTTCAATCCATTAAAGTATACGCACCGGATAGCGAAGATGGAAAAGTGATTAACATCATTGGGAACGGGTTCCCTGAGCATGATGTCAAGCATATTACGCCTGCCGATATCATCGCTTCCATCGGCTACTTCTTCAATCTTCTTTATGGAGTCGGAAACACAGATGATATTGATCATTTAGGTAACCGCCGCCTTCGTTCGGTAGGTGAGTTGCTTCAAAACCAATTCCGTATCGGATTATCCAGAATGGAACGGGTCGTTCGCGAAAGAATGTCTATTCAAGATGCGAACACGATCACACCTCAGCAATTAATTAATATTCGCCCGGTTATTGCTTCGATCAAGGAGTTCTTTGGAAGCTCACAGCTTTCTCAGTTTATGGACCAAACCAACCCTCTGGCAGAATTGACGCATAAACGCCGTCTGTCTGCTTTAGGACCTGGTGGTTTAACGCGCGAACGCGCCGGCTTTGAAGTGCGGGATGTTCACTATTCTCACTACGGCCGCATGTGTCCGATTGAAACGCCTGAGGGACCAAACATCGGTTTAATTAACTCACTTTCATCTTATGCGAAAGTGAATAAATTTGGCTTTATTGAAACTCCTTACCGCCGGGTCGATCCGGAAACGGGAAAAGTAACAGACCGGATTGATTACTTAACGGCTGATGAAGAGGATAATTACGTTGTGGCCCAAGCGAACGTGCCGCTTGCAGAAGACGGCTCATTCCTTGAAGAAGAAGTAGTTGCCCGCTTCCGCGGTGAGAACACGGTTGTCAAACGCGAGCGCGTGGACTACATGGATGTATCGCCAAAACAAGTAGTATCTGCGGCAACCGCTTGTATTCCTTTCTTAGAAAACGATGACTCCAACCGCGCTCTTATGGGAGCCAACATGCAGCGTCAGGCTGTGCCGTTAATGCAGCCGGAAGCGCCTATTGTAGGAACGGGAATGGAATATGTGTCCGGGAAAGACTCCGGAGCAGCTGTCATCTGCAAGCATGAAGGGATAGTCGAGCACGTGGAAGCGAAAGAAATTTGGGTTCGCCGCGTGCAGGAGATTGATGGCCAAGAAGTGAAAGGCGATCTCGACAAGTATCGCTTATTGAAGTTTATTCGTTCCAACCAAGGAACATGCTATAACCAGCGTCCGATCGTAAGCGTAGGAGATCGTGTGGTCAAAGGAGAGATTCTTGCCGATGGCCCTTCGATGGATAAAGGGGAGCTGGCTCTTGGACGAAACGTAATGGTCGGCTTTATGACATGGGATGGCTACAACTATGAGGATGCCATCATCATGAGCGAGCGGCTCGTTAAAGATGACGTCTACACTTCCATCCATATTGAAGAATATGAATCAGAGTCCAGAGATACGAAGCTTGGTCCTGAAGAAATTACCCACGATATTCCGAATGTCGGTGAAGATGCGCTCCGAAACTTAGATGAACGCGGTATTATCCGCATCGGTGCGGAAGTAAAAGACGGGGATCTGCTCGTGGGGAAAGTTACGCCTAAAGGTGTGACAGAGCTTACCGCAGAAGAGCGGCTATTGCATGCGATTTTCGGTGAAAAAGCCCGCGAAGTGCGCGATACTTCCCTTCGCGTTCCGCATGGCGGAGGCGGAATCGTTCTTGATGTAAAGGTATTTAACCGGGAGGACGGCGATGAGTTGCCGCCAGGTGTGAACCAGCTGGTTCGTGTGTACATCGTTCAGAAACGTAAGATTTCTGAAGGCGATAAAATGGCCGGACGGCACGGAAACAAAGGGGTTATTTCCCGCATCCTGCCTGAAGAGGATATGCCTTACTTGCCGGATGGCAGACCGATTGATATCATGTTGAACCCGCTTGGGGTACCATCTCGTATGAATATTGGTCAGGTGCTGGAGCTCCACCTTGGAATGGCCGCACGCTACCTCGGCATTCATGTCGCTACCCCAGTATTTGACGGTGCGACAGAGGACGACGTATGGGAAACCATCGAAGAATCCGGAATGTCGCGCGACGCCAAAACCGTTCTTTACGATGGCCGCAGCGGAGAACCTTTCGATAATCGTGTGTCTGTCGGAATTATGTATATGATCAAACTAGCTCACATGGTTGATGATAAGCTGCATGCCCGTTCAACCGGTCCATACTCGCTTGTTACCCAGCAGCCGCTTGGCGGTAAAGCCCAATTTGGCGGACAGCGTTTTGGAGAGATGGAGGTTTGGGCGCTTGAAGCATATGGAGCTGCTTATACACTTCAAGAAATTCTGACAGTGAAATCGGATGATATTGTCGGCCGCGTGAAAACATATGAAGCGATTGTCAAAGGAGAGAACGTGCCGGAGCCGGGTGTTCCGGAATCGTTTAAAGTGCTGATTAAAGAGCTTCAAAGCTTGGGAATGGATGTGAAGATCATGTCCGGCGATGACCAAGAAATCGAAATGCGCGATTTAGAGGATGAAGAAGATCTTCAGCAGGCGGATACGTTAAATATTGCCCCTGATGACAAAAAAGAAACTGAAAAGGTAAGTTCAACGGACTAATGAATAAGGCCGGAGAAGGCCATTGCGGCTTCTCCGGCAATCGTGACTAAACAGCAATTAAGCAAATTGGGTAAAACCTGTAGACTGAAAGGGAGGTAGGCCCCTTGCTAGATGTAAATAATTTCGAATACATGAAAATCGGTTTGGCATCACCCGATAAAATTCGATCTTGGTCTTATGGTGAGGTAAAAAAACCAGAAACGATCAACTATCGTACACTAAAACCTGAAAAAGACGGCTTGTTTTGCGAACGCATTTTCGGACCGACCAAGGACTGGGAATGTCATTGCGGAAAGTACAAAAGAGTTCGCTATAAAGGCGTAGTCTGTGACCGCTGCGGTGTGGAGGTCACAAAGGCGAAAGTTCGCCGGGAACGAATGGGCCACATTGAGCTGGCCGCTCCAGTCTCCCACATTTGGTATTTTAAAGGTATTCCAAGCCGCATGGGACTTGTGCTGGATATGTCTCCCCGTTCCCTTGAAGAGGTTATTTACTTTGCATCCTACGTGGTAACGGATGCGGGTGAAACAGCTTTAGAGAAAAAACAGCTGCTTTCCGAAAAGGAATATCGGGCTTATCGAGAAAAGTACGGCAACAAATTCCAAGCTTCCATGGGGGCGGAAGCCATCAAAAAGCTTCTTCAAGACATTGACCTTGAAAAAGAAGTTGATTCCCTTAAAGAAGAACTGAAGAGCGCTCAAGGCCAGCGCCGCACGCGTGCGATTAAGCGCCTGGAGGTTATAGAAGCATTCCGCCATTCCGGCAATAAACCAGACTGGATGATTCTTGATGTGCTGCCGGTCATCCCTCCGGAGCTGCGGCCGATGGTTCAACTGGATGGAGGACGCTTTGCTACCTCTGATTTGAACGACTTGTATCGCCGGGTCATCAACCGCAACAACCGCTTAAAGCGCCTGCTGGATCTTGGTGCGCCAAGCATTATCGTTCAAAATGAAAAGCGTATGCTTCAAGAAGCGGTAGACGCCTTAATTGACAACGGCCGCCGCGGTCGTCCTGTCACTGGTCCCGGCAACCGTCCACTTAAATCCCTTTCTCATATGCTGAAAGGAAAACAAGGACGATTCCGCCAAAATCTATTAGGTAAACGGGTGGATTACTCTGGACGTTCCGTTATCGTCGTAGGCCCTAACTTAAAGATGTATCAATGCGGTCTGCCAAAGGAAATGGCGCTAGAGTTATTTAAGCCATTTGTGATGAAAGAGCTTGTAGAAAAAGGCTTAGCTCACAATATCAAAAGCGCTAAGCGCAAAATAGAGCGCGTGCAGCCTGAAGTGTGGGATGTGCTTGAAGAAGTCATTAAAGAGCACCCTGTTCTTCTTAACCGGGCACCGACACTTCACCGCTTAGGAATTCAAGCATTTGAGCCGACGCTGGTTGAAGGGCGTGCGATCCGCCTGCATCCTCTTGTATGTACCGCTTACAACGCGGACTTTGACGGGGACCAAATGGCCGTCCATGTGCCGCTGTCAGCTGAAGCGCAGGCCGAGGCGCGCATGCTTATGCTGGCCGCTCAAAACATCTTGAATCCTAAGGATGGCAAGCCGGTTGTAACACCTTCCCAAGACATGGTTTTAGGTAACTATTATTTAACCCTTGAGCGAGAAGGGGCTATTGGCGAAGGAATGATTTTTAAAGATACAAACGAAGCTCTAACTGCTTACCAAAATGGATATGTTCATCTTCATACGCGTATCGCGGTAGCAGCTTCATCCTTGAACAATCAAACATTCACTGAAGAACAGAACAAGATGCTGCTTATCACGACTGTAGGGAAATTGATCTTTAACGAAATTCTTCCGGATTCATTCCCTTACATCAACGAACCGACCGGAACAAATCTGGAAGTCAAAACACCTGAGAAATACTTTGTTCATCCAACAGTCAATGTGAAAGAGCATATTCAGAAGCAAGAGCTGGTCGCGCCGTTTAAGAAGAAAATTCTCGGTAATATCATTGCTGAAGTATTTAAACGGTTTAAGATTACTGAGACTTCCAAGATGCTTGACCGCATGAAGGACCTCGGCTTCAAATACTCCACAAAAGCCGGTATTACAGTAGGTGTGGCTGACATCGTTGTATTAGGTGAGAAGGAACAGATTCTTCACGATGCCCAAACAAAAGTGGATAATGTCCTGAAACAGTTCAGACGCGGTTTGATTACGGAAGAAGAACGGTATGAACGCGTCATTTCTATCTGGAGTGCGGCGAAGGATACGATTCAAGGCAAGCTGATGGCTTCCCTTGATAAGCGCAACCCGATCTTCATGATGAGTGACTCTGGAGCCCGTGGTAACGCCTCTAACTTCACTCAGCTTGCTGGTATGCGCGGTTTGATGGCCAACCCGGCCGGCCGCATTATTGAATTGCCGATTAAATCAAGCTTCCGTGAAGGTTTGACAGTATTGGAGTACTTTATTTCGACTCACGGAGCGCGTAAAGGATTGGCCGATACGGCGCTGAAAACAGCTGACTCAGGTTACTTGACTCGACGCCTTGTTGATGTCGCGCAGGATGTTATTGTCCGTGAAGAAGATTGCGGCACGGATCGCGGTCTGTTGATCGGCTCTATTAAAGAAGGCACAGAAATTATCGAACCTTTAGAAGAACGTCTTGTAGGCCGTTACACTAGAAAAACAATTAAACATCCTGAAACAGGAGAAGTGCTTATCAATGAAAATGAAATGATCAGCGAGGATTTAGCGAAACAAATCGTTGATGCAGGCATTGAGAAAGTATGGATTCGTTCAGCGTTTACATGTAACACCCGTCATGGTGTCTGCAAGAAGTGCTATGGCCGCAACCTGGCAACAGGACAGCAAGTCGAAGTGGGAGAAGCGGTTGGGATTATTGCTGCTCAGTCTATCGGGGAACCAGGTACACAGCTTACAATGCGTACATTCCATACAGGCGGGGTAGCCGGAGACGATATCACGCAAGGTTTACCGCGTATCCAAGAGCTGTTTGAGGCCCGCAATCCGAAAGGTCAGGCGGTTATTTCTGAAATTGACGGACATGTAACAGCCATCAATGAAGGCCGTGACCGCCAGCAAGAAATTATGCTTCAGGGCGACGTGGAAACCCGCACTTATACGGTTCCTTACACGGCACGCTTAAAAGTCGCGGTGAATGATAAGGTCGTTCGCGGACAGGAGCTGACGGAAGGTTCGATCGATCCTAAAGAATACTTGAAGATCACAGATGTGGCTTCCGTCCAAAAATACTTGCTGCGTGAAGTGCAAAAAGTATACCGGATGCAGGGGGTTGAAATCGGCGATAAGCATATTGAAGTAATGGTCCGCCAAATGCTTCGCAAAGTGCGCGTCATCGATGCCGGTGATACGGATGTGCTGCCGGGAAGCTTGCTTGAAATCCATCAGTTCAGAGATGCTAATGAAAAAGCATTGCTTGAAGGCGGGAGACCGGCAACAGGAAGACCTGTTCTGCTCGGAATCACAAAGGCATCTTTGGAAACAGATTCATTCCTGTCTGCGGCTTCATTCCAAGAAACGACGCGCGTGCTTACAGATGCCGCTATCAAAGGAAAGCGGGATGAGCTGCTCGGCTTGAAAGAAAATGTGATCATCGGTAAGCTTGTTCCAGCTGGAACAGGTATGCAGCGTTACCGCAAAGCTGAACCTATTTTGATGACAGATGCAGAATCGGTCACGGTTGAGTAATGGAGCGTTCTTATATCTGAGCCGGTAAATAGCCGGCTCGGATATAATATTTTTTCAATGTTGACATTTGAAGAAGCGAGTGATAATATAATCAAGGTGCTCCTATGAACCTTGTTGCTTTGGAGGATATTTCGATGTCTTATGAAAAAGTAGCAAAGGCTAAAAGCCTGAGAATAGGAACAAAACAAACAGTGAAAGCTCTTGAAAGAAATACAGTCAGTGAAGTAATTGTCGCTGAGGATGCAAACCCGGCTATTATGAATGTAGTGGCGGAGCTTGCAGAGCATAAAATGGTGCCGATTACTTATGTTGATTCCATGCATAAGCTTGGAAGAGCATGCGGGATTGATGTCAAGGCGGCCGCTGTTGCAATTATTAATGAATAATGTTTTTGCAGCCTTCTGCAAAGACTTTGTTTTTAATTTTAAATGAGCCACCTGGATGTGTGGGCTTAAGAAAAAAGGAAGGGAGGATCTTTACATGCCTACTATTAACCAGTTAGTGCGTAAACCTCGTAAATCAAAATCTACTACTTCTAAATCACCAGCACTTAACAAAGGGTACAACAGCTTTAAGAAAGCAGCAACAGATGTAAACTCACCGCAAAAGCGGGGAGTATGTACTCGTGTTGGTACGATGACACCGAAAAAACCGAACTCAGCGTTGCGTAAGTACGCCCGTGTTCGTTTAAGCAACGGTATCGAAGTAACAGCTTATATTCCTGGTATCGGCCACAACCTTCAAGAGCACAGCGTTGTTCTTATCCGTGGCGGACGGGTAAAGGATTTACCAGGGGTGCGTTATCATATCGTGCGCGGAGCGCTTGATACTGCCGGTGTTGAAACTCGCCGTCAAGGCCGTTCTAAGTACGGAACAAAACGCCCGAAACCAGCTAAAAACTAATTGAACAAATAATCTATTTGAATGAAGCAACATTTGAAAGGAGGAAATCACATGCCACGTAAAGGCCCTGTAGCAAAAAGAGACGTACTTCCAGATCCGATGTACAACTCTAAGCTAGTTACACGTCTTATCAACAAAATGATGGTAGACGGTAAAAGAGGTAAAGCACAAGCTATTCTTTACGCATCATTCGATCTTATCCGTGAACGCACAGGCAAAGATCCAATGGAAGTATTTGATCAAGCAATTAAAAACATCATGCCAGTATTAGAGGTAAAAGCACGCCGTGTAGGTGGAGCTAACTACCAAGTACCTGTAGAGGTTCGCCCTGAACGCCGCACAACACTTGGACTTCGCTGGTTAGTTAACTATTCTCGTCTTCGCGGTGAGAAAACAATGGAAGAGCGCCTTGCAGCGGAAATCCTTGATGCAGCTAACAACACGGGTGCGTCTGTTAAGAAACGTGAAGACACTCATAAAATGGCGGAAGCAAACAAAGCATTTGCTCATTACCGCTGGTAAGAATTTTCAAATCCTATCAACTTAATTAAGGAAGGAGAAAGACATTCATGGGAAGAGAGTTCTCCTTAGAAAAAACTCGTAATATCGGCATCATGGCTCACATCGATGCCGGTAAAACGACGACTACAGAGCGAATTCTTTATTACACAGGACGCATCCATAAGATCGGTGAGACTCACGAAGGTGCTTCTCAAATGGACTGGATGGAGCAAGAGCAAGAGCGCGGTATTACAATCACATCCGCTGCCACAACCGCTCAATGGAAGAATCATCGCGTCAACATCATCGACACACCTGGACACGTAGACTTCACAGTTGAAGTTGAGCGTTCACTTCGCGTGCTTGATGGTGCGGTAACAGTGCTTGATGCGCAATCAGGCGTTGAGCCTCAAACTGAAACAGTTTGGCGCCAAGCTACTACTTACGGGGTTCCTCGTATCGTATTCGTCAACAAAATGGATAAAATCGGTGCCGACTTCCTTTATTCAGTAGGCACTCTTCATAATCGCTTAATGGCGAACGCTCATCCGATTCAATTGCCAATTGGTGCAGAGGATGAATTCCGCGGCATTATCGACTTAATCGAAATGAAAGCTACCTTCTACGGCAATGACCTTGGAACTGAGATTGAAGTGGCAGATATCCCTGCTGAGTATCAAGAACAGGCTGAGGAATATCGTGAGAAGTTAATTGAAGCAGTGGCTGAGATCGATGAAGAATTAATGGAAAAATACCTTGGCGGAGAAGAGCTTACAAATGAAGAAATTAAAGCCGCAATCCGCAAAGGCACTTTGAATGTTGAATTCTTCCCGGTATTATGCGGTACAGCCTTTAAAAACAAAGGTGTCCAATTAATGCTGGATGCTGTGATCGACTATCTTCCGGCGCCAACTGACGTGCCGGCAATTAAGGGTACTCGTCCGGATGGAGATGAAGAGATTTCTCGCCCTTCAACTGATGATGCGCCATTCTCAGCGCTTGCCTTCAAGGTAATGACAGACCCTTATGTCGGTAAGCTAACATTCTTCCGCGTATACTCCGGAGTTCTTCATTCCGGTTCATACGTGCAAAACTCAACGAAAGGCAAACGTGAACGTGTAGGCCGTATCCTGCAAATGCACGCTAACTCTCGTCAAGAGATCTCTGAAGTGTATGCCGGAGATATCGCGGCAGCTGTTGGTCTGAAGGATACAACAACAGGTGACACGCTTTGTGATGAAAAGGATCTCGTAATCCTTGAATCAATGGAATTCCCTGAACCGGTTATTTCATTATCCGTTGAGCCGAAGTCAAAAGCAGATCAGGCAAAAATGTCAACAGCGCTTCAAAAACTTCAAGAAGAGGATCCAACATTCCGTGCGGAAACTAACCAGGAAACTGGACAAGTTATCATTTCCGGTATGGGTGAGCTTCACTTAGATATCATCGTTGACCGTATGCGTCGCGAGTTCAAAGTAGAAGCAAATGTTGGTGCTCCTCAGGTTGCTTACCGCGAAACTTTCCGTTCATCTGCTCAAGTTGAAGGAAAATTTGCCCGCCAATCTGGTGGTCGCGGACAATACGGTCACGTTTGGATCGAATTCTCTCCTAACGAAGAAGGAGCCGGTTTCGAATTCGAAAACGCAATCGTCGGCGGGGTTGTTCCTCGTGAATATATCCCAGCTGTTCAAGCAGGTCTTGAAGATGCGATGCAAAATGGTATCCTGGCTGGTTACCCAATGGTAGACATCAAAGCGAAACTATACGATGGTTCTTACCATGATGTAGACTCCAGTGAAATGGCGTTTAAAATCGCTGCTTCCATGGCGTTGAAAAACGCAGCATCCAAATGTAACCCAGTTCTGCTTGAACCAATGATGAAAGTAGAAGTTGTGATTCCAGATGAATATCTTGGAGACATCATGGGTGACATTACTTCTCGCCGCGGACGCGTGGAAGGAATGGAAGCTCGCGGTAATGCCCAAGTAGTAAAAGCGTTTGTTCCACTTTCTGAAATGTTTGGTTATGCAACTACATTGCGTTCCAACACGCAAGGACGCGGAACATACTCCATGCACTTCGACCATTATGAAGAGGTGCCAAAGGCAATTGCAGATGAAATTGTCAAAAAAAATAAAGGCGAATAATTGATTTATACTTTCTAATAAAGTATAAATACTATTGTAAGCTTTGGTATCTTCGAAGGCGGACACCGCTCTGTCTTCGAAGCCCATATATATACTTAACTAACTTTTATAACTCAAAGGAGGATTTCCTAATGGCTAAGGAAAAATTCGACCGTTCCAAAACACATGCGAATATCGGTACAATCGGTCACGTTGACCATGGTAAAACAACTTTAACAGCAGCGATCACAACTGTTCTTGCTAAACGAGGCGGAAGTGAAGCGCGCGGTTACGATCAAATCGACAACGCTCCAGAAGAGCGCGAGCGCGGTATCACAATCAATACATCTCACGTTGAGTATGAAACAGAAACTCGTCACTATGCGCACGTTGACTGCCCAGGACATGCTGACTACGTTAAAAACATGATCACTGGTGCGGCGCAAATGGACGGCGGTATCCTAGTAGTATCCGCTGCTGACGGCCCAATGCCACAAACTCGTGAGCACATCCTTCTTTCTCGCAACGTTGGTGTGCCATACCTAGTTGTATTCTTAAACAAATGCGACATGGTAGACGATGAAGAACTTCTTGAACTAGTTGAAATGGAAGTTCGTGACCTGCTTTCTGAATACGACTTCCCTGGCGACGATGTACCAGTCATCAAAGGTTCTGCTCTTAAAGCTCTTGAAGGCGAAGCTGAGTGGGAAGACAAAATCATTGAACTTATGGACGCTGTTGACAAATACGTTCCAACTCCAGAACGTGACACTGACAAGCCATTCATGATGCCTGTTGAGGACGTGTTCTCAATCACTGGACGCGGTACAGTTGCAACTGGACGCGTTGAGCGCGGTCAAGTTAAAGTCGGTGATGAAGTAGAAATCATCGGTCTAGCTGACGAAGCTAAGAAAACAACTGTAACGGGCGTTGAAATGTTCCGTAAGCTTCTTGACTATGCAGAAGCTGGTGACAACATCGGTGCTCTTCTTCGCGGTATTTCCCGTGAAGATGTACAGCGTGGTCAAGTTCTTGCTAAGCCAGGATCTATCACACCTCACACTAAGTTCAATGCGGAAGTTTACGTTCTATCAAAAGAAGAGGGTGGACGTCACACTCCATTCTTCTCTAACTATCGTCCTCAATTCTATTTCCGTACAACGGATGTAACAGGCGTAGTTAACCTTCCTGAAGGTGTAGAAATGGTTATGCCTGGGGACAACGTAGAAATGAAAGTTGAACTAATTTCTCCAATCGCGATCGAAGAAGGAACTCGCTTCTCTATTCGTGAAGGCGGACGCACAGTTGGTTCAGGCGTTGTAACTTCAATCGAAAAATAATAAATGTTTTATAAAAGCAGGTGGGTTTGCCCGCCTGCTTTTTTTATTGCCAGCTATTCGCTGCTGCAGATTATAGCAAGTTGCATTTCTGTTGTTGAAATGCAACTTGAACCTATGTATAATAGGAAAAGTGCACGGAAGTAAGAAGCAAGAAAAACAGTTGCAAATGCACAGTAATCCGTGTATAATATACAATGTTGGTTTTTGACAGCGATGATGTGGAAGGTTGCTGACACACCCGGCCGCTTTGCCATGGCGAGTGTCGTCAGGATATTTCCGCGGAGAATGTCTATTATCAAATAGGCGATAAAGGAGGGAAAATAATGGCAAAACAAAAAATTCGCATCCGTTTAAAGGCGTATGACCACAGAATTCTAGATCAATCAGCAGAAAAGATTGTTGAAACAGCAAAACGTTCTGGTGCTAGTGTATCGGGTCCGATCCCGTTGCCAACAGAAAAATCTGTTTACACAATCTTGCGTGCTGTTCATAAGTACAAAGATTCTCGTGAGCAATTTGAAATGCGCACACATAAACGTTTAATTGACATTGTGAATCCAACACCTCAAACGGTTGATTCATTAATGCGTTTAGACTTGCCATCAGGCGTTGACATTGAAATTAAACTATAATTAAGATAAAACAATTTAAACTCAGGAGGTGTGACTCATGACCAAAGGAATCTTAGGAAGAAAAATCGGTATGACTCAAGTGTTTGCTGAAAACGGCGATTTAATCCCCGTAACATTAATTGAAGCGGCACCAAACGTTGTACTGCAAAAGAAAACAATCGAAAACGACGGCTACGAAGCGGTTCAGCTAGGCTTTGACGACAAGCGCGAAAAGCTTGCGAACAAACCAGCTAAAGGACACGTTGCCAAAGCGAACACAGCACCTAAGCGCTTCATTCGTGAGTTCCGTAACTTCGATTCAGAAGTAGAAGTTGGTCAAGAGGTCAAAGTAGATATTTTCGCAGAAGGAGATATCGTTGATGTAACAGGAGTATCGAAAGGTAAAGGCTTCCAAGGTGCCATCAAGCGCCACGGGCAAGGCCGCGGACCAATGTCTCACGGTTCACGTTACCATCGCCGCCCTGGTTCAATGGGTCCTGTCGCTCCTAACCGTGTATTCAAGAACAAATTGCTTCCTGGACGCATGGGCGGAGAACAGATCACAATTCAAAATCTGCAAGTCATTAAAGTGGATGCAGAACGCAATGTTATCTTAGTAAAGGGAAATGTTCCTGGACCTAAAAAATCACTTGTGAAAATTCAAAGCGCTGTAAAAGCGGATCAATAGAATTATTCAGGAAAGGAGGAAACAAGAATGCCAAAAGTTACAGTATTAAACCAAAGCGGTTCTCAAGTTGGCGAAATCGAACTTAATGATGCCGTATTTGGTATCGAACCAAATGAACATGCCGTATTTGAAGCGGTTATGATGCAAAGAGCTTCTTTGCGTCAAGGAACACATAAAGTAAAGACGCGCGCTGAAGTAAGCGGCGGTGGACGCAAACCGTGGCGTCAGAAAGGTACAGGACGCGCACGCCAAGGGTCTATCCGTTCTCCGCAATGGCGCGGCGGCGGTACTGTGTTCGGACCAGTTCCGCGCAGCTACAGCTATAAATTACCGAAGAAAGTACGCCGTCTAGCAATTAAATCAGCACTTTCTTCAAAAGTAGCAGAGCAAAACATCGTTGTATTAGAGGCATTATCTATGGATGCTCCTAAGACAAAAGAATTTGCTAACGTACTTAAGAACCTTTCTGTAGACAGCAAAGCATTAATCGTAACAGAAACTCTAAACGAAAACGTTGCTTTATCAGCTCGTAACATCCCTGGTGTAACAGTAATAGAAGCAAACGGCATGAATGTTTTAGACTTAGTGGGTCATGAGAAGTTAATCATGACGAAAGCAGCTGTTGAAAAAGTAGAGGAGGTGCTTGCATAATGGATGCACGCGATGTGATTAAGCGCCCCGTTATTACTGAACATTCAACTGAAATTATGGTTGATAAAAAATATACATTTGAAGTTGATGTGAGAGCGAACAAAACACAAGTTAAAGATGCAGTGGAAGAAATCTTTGGTGTGAAAGTAGCTAAAGTCAACATCATGAACTACAAAGGTAAGTTCAAACGTATGGGTCGTTATGCAGGTTATACAAACAAGCGCCGTAAAGCGGTTGTTACATTAACTCAGGACAGCAAAGAAATCGAACTATTTGAAGTTTAATTAAAAATTATTAGAAGAGGAGGGAAACAGCATGGCGATTAAAAAGTATAAACCAACCACAAATGGTCGTCGCGGCATGACGGTTTCTGATTTTGCAGAAATCACAACAAGCACTCCGGAAAAATCATTGCTTGCGCCTCTTAAGAAGAAAGGCGGCCGTAACAACCACGGTAAAATTACTGTTCGTCATCACGGTGGCGGCCATAAGCGTCAATACCGTATCATCGACTTCAAACGCGATAAAGATGGTATACCAGGACGCGTTGCCACAATCGAGTATGATCCAAACCGCTCTGCAAACATCGCATTGATCAACTATGCAGATGGTGAAAAACGCTATATCTTAGCACCGAAAAACCTTAAAGTTGGAATGGAAGTAATGTCTGGACCAGATGCCGACATTAAAGTAGGAAATGCACTTCCTTTAGTGAACATTCCTGTAGGTACAGTTATTCACAACATCGAGTTGAAACCAGGAAAGGGTGGACAGCTAGTCCGTTCAGCTGGCGTTTCTGCACAAGTGTTAGGTAAAGAAGGTAAATACGTTCTTGTACGCTTAGCATCTGGTGAAGTTCGCATGGTTCTTGCAACTTGCCGTGCGTCAATCGGTCAAGTCGGCAACGAGCAACATGAACTAATCAACATTGGTAAAGCAGGCCGTTCTCGCTGGTTAGGCAAGAAGCCTACCGTTCGCGGATCTGTAATGAACCCTAATGACCATCCACACGGTGGTGGTGAAGGACGTACACCAATCGGACGTAAATCACCAGTTTCTCCTTGGGGCAAACCAACCCTTGGTTACAAAACTCGTAAGAAAACAAACAAAAGCGACAAGTTTATCGTTCGCCGTCGCAAAAAATAACGTGATTGCACTACGGTTCTTTATTCGAACCGTAGATCAATTACGAAGGGAGGTACTCAAATGGGCCGCAGCTTAAAAAAAGGACCTTTTGTTGATGATCATCTATACAAAAAGATCGAAAAACTAAATGAAACAGATAAAAAGCAAGTTGTGAAAACTTGGTCTCGCCGTTCAACAATCTTCCCAGCGTTCATCGGACACACTATTGCTGTCTATGATGGCCGCAAGCATGTCCCTGTATATGTGACAGAAGATATGGTTGGGCACAAACTAGGTGAGTTCGCGCCAACTCGTACGTACAAAGGTCACGCAAGTGACGATAAGAAAACCAAACGCTAATGAGGGGAGGGTATCCTAATGGAAGCAAAAGCTGTCGTTAGAACAGTTCGTATTGCTCCTCGTAAGGCACGTTTAGTCATTGACTTGATTCGAGGTAAGCAAGTGGGAGAAGCTGTAGCTATCTTGCGCCATACGCCGAAAGCTGCATCTCCAATCATTGAAAAACTATTAAAATCTGCCGTTGCCAACGCAGAGCACAACTATGACATGGACGTTAACAACCTTGTGATTAAGCAAGCATTCGTTAATGAAGGTCCGACATTAAAACGTTTCCGTCCGCGTGCAATGGGACGCGCAAGCCAAATTAATAAACGCACAAGCCACATCACAGTTGTGGTATCAGAAAAGAAGGAGGGATAATTCGTGGGTCAAAAAGTACATCCTCATGGTTTACGTGTAGGTATTATTCGTGACTGGGATTCAAAATGGTACGCTGAAAAAGATTATGCAGATCTTTTACATGAAGACCTTAAAGTGCGCGGGTATATCGAAGAACGTTTAAAAGACGCTTCAGTATCTCGTGTTGAAATTGAACGTGCTGCTAATCGAATCAATATTACTGTTCATACAGCGAAGCCTGGTATGGTTATCGGTAAAGGTGGTTCAGAGGTAGAAGCACTTCGCAAATCTTTAAACCAATTAACAAACAAGCGAGTTCATATTAACATCGTTGAAGTCAAAAGAGCGGACCTAGACGCTAAGCTAGTAGCAGAAAACATTGCCCGTCAATTGGAAAATCGTGTATCTTTCCGCCGCGCGCAAAAACAAGCGATTCAGCGCACAATTCGCGCAGGTGCGAAAGGTGTCAAAACAATGGTTTCTGGCCGTCTTGGTGGAGCAGATATCGCCCGCGCTGAACACTATAGTGAAGGAACAGTTCCACTTCATACGCTTCGTGCAGACATCGACTATGCACATGTTGAAGCAGACACCACTTACGGTAAGCTTGGTGTAAAAGTATGGATTTACCGTGGAGAAGTCCTTCCTGCAAAGAAGAAGTCTGAGGAAGGAGGAAAATAATCATGTTATTGCCTAAACGCGTTAAATATCGTCGTGTACACCGCGGAAAAATGCGCGGTCAAGCAAAAGGCGGCACTCAAGTAGCATTCGGTGAATACGGTTTACAAGCAGTTGAAGCTTCTTGGATCACCAACCGTCAAATCGAGGCAGCACGTATTGCTATGACTCGTTACATGAAACGTGGCGGTAAAGTATGGATTAAAATTTTCCCGCATAAGCCTTACACAGCTAAACCTCTAGAAGTACGTATGGGTTCCGGTAAAGGTGCTCCTGAAGGATGGGTGGCTGTAGTTAAACCAGGAAAGATCATGTTTGAGGTCGCTGGCGTGCCGGAAGAGGTTGCTCGTGAAGCCCTTCGTCTTGCTGCTCACAAACTTCCTATTAAATGTAAGGTTGTAAAACGAGAAGAAATTGGTGGTGAATCAAATGAAGGCTAATGAAATTCGTGAACTAACCACTGCCGAAATTGAACAAAAAGTAAAGTCTTTAAAAGAAGAGCTTTTCAACCTTCGCTTCCAATTAGCAACTGGACAGCTTGAAAACACTGCTCGTATTCGTGAAGTACGCAAAGCGATCGCTCGTATGAAAACAGTTGTACGTCAAAGAGAGATCGATGTTAACAATCGATAATAGAGAGGAGGTTTGCACACAATGAGTGAACGTAACCAGCGCAAAGTTTATACTGGACGCGTTGTATCTGACAAAATGGATAAGACGGTAACCGTTCTAGTTGAAACTTACAAGAAGCACTCACTTTACGGCAAACGCGTTAAGTACTCTAAAAAATTCAAAGCTCATGATGAGTTGAATGAAGCAAAAATCGGCGATGTAGTTCGCATTATGGAAACTCGCCCGCTTTCTGCTACGAAACGCTTCCGTCTTGTTGAAGTCGTTGAAAAAGCAGTTATTATTTAATCTATAATTGTTCGGATAGATGCTCATCCGAAGGGAGGTAACATAAATGATCCAACAAGAATCTCGTTTGAAAGTAGCTGACAACTCAGGTGCGCGTGAAGTTTTAACGATCAAAGTTCTTGGTGGCTCTGGCCGTAAAACTGCGAACATTGGAGACGTAATCGTCTGCACAGTCAAACAAGCAACACCAGGTGGCGTTGTCAAAAAAGGTGATGTCGTTAAAGCTGTAGTTGTTCGTACTAAACGCGGAGTTCGTCGTAACGATGGATCTTATATCCGTTTCGACGAAAACGCTTGTGTCATCATTAAAGATGATAAGGGACCACGCGGAACTCGTATCTTCGGACCAGTTGCACGCGAATTACGCGACAACAATTTTATGAAAATCGTTTCTCTTGCTCCAGAGGTAATTTAATAAAGTGCAATGTTATCAACTTGGCCATTCAAGGAGGTGCGATAAAATGAATGTAAAAAAAGGCGATAAAGTAATGGTCATCACGGGCAAAGACAAAGGAAAGACTGGCATTGTACTCGCTGCTTTCCCTAAAAAAGACCGTGTGCTTGTTGAAGGAATCAACATCGTGAAAAAACACGCGAAGCCTTCACAAGTAAATCCGCAAGGCGGAATTATTAGCCAAGAGGCACCTATTCACGCTTCAAACGTCATGCTGTTAGATCCTAAATCTAATGAACCTACTCGCGTAGGCTACAAAGTAGTTGACGGCAAAAAAGTGCGTGTCGCAAAAAAATCCGGTGAAACTTTAGATAAATAATAAGTCAGTTAATGAAGGGAGGTATTCTTTATGAACCGCCTTAAAGCAAAGTATATTGAAGAAATTACACCTGCTTTAATGAATAAATTCAGTTACGATTCTGTAATGCAAGTACCGAAAGTTGAAAAAATCGTAGTTAATATGGGAATTGGTGATGCTGTTCAAAACGCAAAAGTGCTTGACACAGCTGTTGAAGAACTAGCATTGATCACTGGTCAAAAACCGCTTATCACTCGCGCGAAGAACTCAATCGCAGGCTTCCGCCTACGTGAAGGGATGCCGATTGGAGCGAAAGTTACATTACGCGGTGAGCGTATGTACGAATTCCTGGATAAATTAATCTCTGTATCACTTCCACGTGTGCGCGATTTCCAAGGCATTTCCAAAAAGTCATTTGACGGACGCGGAAACTACACACTTGGCGTGAAGGAACAATTAATCTTCCCTGAGATTGATTACGATAAAGTAAGCAAAGTACGCGGTATGGATATCGTAATTGTAACAACTGCAAAAAGCGATGAAGAAGCTCGCGAATTGTTAACTCAAATTGGAATGCCATTCCAAAAGTAATCGCTATAAAAGGGAGGCGAAAACGTGGCTAAAAAATCTATGATTGTGAAACAAAAACGCACGCCTAAATTTAAAGTGCAAGAGTATACACGCTGCGAACGTTGCGGACGTCCACACTCTGTATACCGCAAATTTAAACTTTGCCGTATTTGTTTCCGTGAACTTGCATACAAAGGACAAATTCCTGGTGTTAAAAAAGCTAGCTGGTAATACCCCGACTTGGGAAGGAGGTAAATAATATGGTTATGACAGATCCAATTGCAGATTTGCTTACGCGCATTCGCAATGCGAATATGGTGCGTCACGAGAAGTTAGAAGTGCCTGCTTCTAACATCAAAAAAGAAATCGCAGAAATTCTGAAACGTGAAGGTTTCGTGCGTGATGTAGAATTCATTGAAGATAACAAGCAAGGTATGATCCGTATCTTCTTGAAATACGGACCGAATAACGAGCGCGTTATCACTGGATTGAAACGCATCAGCAAACCGGGCTTGCGCGTATATGCAAAAGCTGACGAAGTGCCGAAAGTGCTTAACGGTTTAGGAATTGCTTTAGTCTCAACATCTAACGGTGTCTTAACAGATAAAGAAGCTCGCGCTAAAAAAGTGGGCGGAGAAGTATTAGCATACGTTTGGTAATATTTTCTGAATGAATGGAGGTGCAACAGAATGTCTCGCGTAGGAAAAAAACCTATTGAGCTACCTGAAGGCGTAACAGTAACAAAAGACAATAACACTGTCACTGTGAAAGGTCCTAAAGGAGAACTTACTCGTACGTTTAGTAAAGAAATGACCATTGAAATCGAAGGCAACGTGATCAACGTATCCCGCCCTTCTGATTCCAAAGCACACCGTACTATCCATGGTACAACGCGTGCGTTATTAGCAAACATGGTGGAAGGTGTATCGAAAGGCTTCGAAAAATCACTTGAACTGATCGGTGTCGGTTACCGTGCCCAGAAACAAGGCAAAAAGCTTGTTTTGAATGTAGGTTACTCTCATCCAGTTGAAATGGTGCCTGAAGAAGGCGTAGAAGTGGAAGTGCCTTCTAACACGAAAGTAGTCGTGAAAGGCGTGAGCAAAGAGCGCGTAGGTGCTTTTGCTGCCAACATCCGTGACGTTCGTCCGCCAGAGCCGTATAAAGGCAAAGGAATTCGCTATGAAGGCGAATATGTGCGTCGCAAAGAAGGTAAAACAGGTAAATAATGTCGCTTAGGTAAACGAAAGGAGTGACCACGATGATTACTAAGCCGGATAAAAACAAAACACGTAAAAAGAGACATGCTCGTGTACGTGCGAAAATTAGCGGTACAGAGTCTCGTCCGCGTTTAAATATTTTCCGTTCAAACAAACATCTTTATGCTCAAGTGATTGATGATATGAACGGTGTAACTCTTGTTAGTGCTTCTACAATTGAAAAAGACCTTGGTCTAGACATAACTGGCAATTCTGAAGCTGCTGCTAAAGTCGGCGAATTAGTTGCTAAACGCGCTAGCGAAAAAGGAATTAAATCCGTAGTATTTGACCGCGGAGGTTACCTATACCATGGCCGCGTTAAAGCATTGGCTGATGCAGCGCGCGAAAATGGATTGGAATTCTAATAAAAAGGAGGGACATATTAATGCGTCGCATTGATCCAAATAAACTTGAACTTGAAGAACGCGTAGTTACGGTCAATCGTGTTGCAAAGGTAGTAAAGGGTGGTCGTCGTTTCCGCTTTACTGCGCTAGTGGTTGTCGGTGACAAAAACGGACACGTTGGATTCGGAACTGGTAAAGCGCAAGAGGTACCAGATGCTATCCGCAAAGCTATTGAAGATGCTAAGAAAAACCTAGTAACAGTTCCTATGGTTGGAACTACATTGCCTCATGAAGTCATCGGCCGCTTTGGTGCTGGTGAGATTCTTTTGAAACCTGCTTCTGAAGGTACTGGAGTGATCGCTGGCGGTCCTGTTCGTGCGGTACTTGAACTTGCCGGAGTTGGAGATATCCTTTCTAAATCCTTAGGATCCAACACTCCAATTAATATGGTACGTGCTACAATCGATGGAATTAAGCAACTGAAAAGCGCGGAACATGTTGCTAAATTGCGTGGAAAATCAGTCGAAGAACTGTTAGGATAAGGAGGGAATTACAATGGCTGGAAAATTATCAATAACCCTCACTCGTAGCTTGATCGGTCGTCCGAAAGATCAACGTGAAACAGTTAAAGCTCTTGGTCTTCGTAAAATGCATCAAACTGTAGAACAGCAAGACAATGCCGCAATTCGGGGCATGATCAACAAAGTCTCACATTTAGTGGCAGTTAAAGAAATTTAATCATTAAATTGCGAATAAGGAGGTGCACGGACATGAAACTTCATGAATTAAAACCTGCTGAAGGTTCACGAAAAGAACGTAATCGTGTAGGTCGCGGTCCTGGTTCAGGTAACGGTAAAACTGCTGGTAAAGGCCATAAAGGCCAAAAAGCCCGTTCAGGCGGTGGTGTTCGTTTAGGCTTTGAGGGTGGTCAAACACCTTTATTCAGACGTTTGCCAAAACGCGGTTTCACCAATATCAACAGAAAAGAATATGCGATCGTTAACCTTGATTCATTAAATCGCTTCGAAGAAGGAACAGAAGTAACACCTGAACTTCTTATCGAAACGGGCGTAGTCAGCAGCGAAAAAGCAGGAATCAAGATTCTTGCTAAAGGCAACGTAGAGAAAAAATTGACTGTAAAAGCTCATAAATTCTCTGCTGCTGCGAAAGATGCTATTGAAGCTGCCGGCGGTAAGACTGAGGTGATTTAATGTTTCGCACAATCTCCAATTTTATGCGCGTGGGTGATATAAGAAGAAAAATTATATTCACCCTTCTTATGTTAATTGTTTTCCGGATCGGCACGTTTATCCCTGTTCCCAATGTAAATGCTGAAGTATTGAAAATGCAGGAACAGGCTGGTTTGATCGGGTTCCTCAATACGTTTGGAGGGGGTGCGCTTCAAAACTTCTCCATTCTTGCGATGGGAATTATGCCTTATATCACGGCTTCCATCATCGTGCAGCTGCTTCAAATGGACGTTGTTCCAAAGTTTACGGAATGGTCGAAGCAGGGAGAAGTTGGCCGGCGCAAACTCACCCAGTTTACTAGATACTTCACCATCGTTCTTGGATTTATCCAAGCGCTGGGAATGTCTTACGGGTTCAACCGGTTATATGGCGGAATGCTAGTGGAGAATAACAGCTTTGCTTCTTACCTCCTCATAGCGTTAGTGCTAACAGCCGGAACAGCATTTTTAATGTGGCTAGGTGAGCTCATCACAGCTAAAGGTGTAGGAAATGGTATTTCCGTTATCATCTTTGCCGGAATCGTTGCGGCCATCCCGAGTGCTGTTAACCAAATTTATGCACAGCAAATTCAAGGTGCCGGGGATCAGCTTTTCTTGCGAATTGTGATTTTGGCCCTTATTGTATTAGCCGTACTGGCTGTTACCGTTGGAGTTATTTTTGTGCAGCAGGCGCTGCGGAAAATACCGATTCAATACGCTAAGCGAATGACAGAAAACGGCGGCATCGGCGCGCCGGGCGCCCAAGCAACTCATTTGCCGTTAAAGGTAAACGCTGCTGGGGTTATTCCTGTCATCTTTGCGGTCGCGTTTTTGATCACGCCTCAGACGATTGCTTCGTTCTTTGGCTCTAATGATGTAACAACGACGATTCAAAACATTTTTAACTATGAAAAACCAGTTGGAATGGTTATCTATGTGGCATTGATCGTTGCCTTTACTTATTTCTACGCATTCATTCAAGTGAATCCGGAACAACTGGCGGATAATTTGAAGAAACAAGGTGGATACATTCCGGGCATCCGTCCTGGAAAGAGCACGCAAGATTATTTAACAAGCGTTTTATACCGTTTAACATTTGTTGGTGCAATATTCTTGTCTGTCATCTCAGTTCTGCCTGTATTCTTTATAAAGTTTGCAGGTCTTCCACCAGCTGCACAGATTGGCGGCACAAGCCTACTAATCGTAGTTGGGGTTGCATTGGAAACGATGAAACAACTGGAAGCACAACTTGTCAAACGTCATTATAAGGGCTTTATCAAGTAGAGAATAAGCTGCTGCAAATCTCTAATCAGACTGAGGGGGAATATAAATGAATCTAGTATTAATGGGACTTCCTGGTGCTGGTAAAGGTACACAGGCTGAAAAAATTGTTGAAAAATATAACATTCCGCATATTTCTACAGGAGATATGTTCCGTGCAGCAATCAAGGATGGCACGGAGCTTGGACTCAAAGCCAAATCCTTCATGGATCAAGGGGCCCTCGTACCTGATGAAGTGACGATCGGCATTGTCCGTGAACGGTTAAGCAAGCCTGACTGCGAAAAGGGTTTTCTTCTCGATGGCTTTCCAAGAACCGTGGCGCAAGCAGAGGCGCTTGAAGGCATCATGACCGAATTTGGAAAGAGCATTGATTATGTCATCAATGTTGAGGTTGATAAAGAAATTCTCATGGCACGTTTAACGGGACGTCGTATTTGCAAAGAGTGCGGAGCCACTTACCATTTGGTATTTAATCCGCCTGCTGCTGAAGACAAATGCGATCGTTGCGGCGGCGACCTTTATCAGCGCGCAGATGACAATGAAGAGACCGTTCAAAACCGTTTGGATGTTAATTTAAAACAAACACAACCATTACTAGATTTCTATCAGCAAAAAGGTTATTTACGAAACGTGAACGGCCAGCAAGAGATTCAAGAAGTCTTTCAAGACATCGATGAGTTGCTTAAAGGACTGAATTAAATGATCATTTGCAAAACCCCTCGAGAGATAGAGATTATGAAGGAAGCAGGACGAATTGTCGCGTTGACTCATCAGGAATTGCAAAAGCATATCTCTCCCGGTATAACAACGAAAGAGTTGGATAATATTGCGGACAAATTTATCAGACAGCATGATGCAATTCCTTCTTTTAAAGGGTATAATGGTTTTCGTGGCAGCATTTGTACTTCTGTCAATGAAGAACTTGTCCATGGAATACCAGGAGACCGTGTGTTAAAAGAAGGGGACATCATCAGTTTAGATATCGGTGCTAATTATCGAGGCTATCATGGTGATTCTGCCTGGACATATCCTGTTGGACTAATAGCACCTGAGACACAAAAGCTATTAGAGGTAACAGAAAAGTCGCTTTTTACCGGTTTACAAGAAGCGAAGCCAGGCAAACGTCTTTCAAACATCTCCCATGCGATTCAAACATATGTTGAATCTTATGGCTTTTCAATTGTGCGTGAGTATGTAGGACACGGCGTTGGTCAAAACTTGCATGAGGATCCGCAAATCCCTCATTATGGTCCGCCTGGAAAAGGTCCAAAGCTCAAACCTGGAATGGTGCTTGCAATCGAACCGATGGTGAATGCTGGAAGCCGTTATGTCAAAACTCTTGAGGATAACTGGACAGTCGTCACTCAAGACGGGAAAATGTGTGCGCACTTTGAACACACAATTGCGATGACCGACACAGGTTTTGAGATATTAACTAAAGCTTAAAAAGCATAGATGCTTCTCCAGAAGTTGGTTCAAGTCTAATAAAGACCAGGCCCGCAAAGCAGTGAAGTGGATAATGAGCGGCGTTCTGTATGAAAAGAGAAGGGAGAATAAATTCGTGGCGAAAGACGATGTTATTGAAATTGAAGGTACAGTAGTTGAAACTTTGCCAAACGCAATGTTTAAGGTAGAATTAGAAAATGGCCATACGATCCTTGCCCATGTATCGGGAAAGATCCGTATGCATTTTATTCGCATTCTTCCTGGAGATAAAGTGACGGTTGAACTTTCTCCATACGATCTGACTCGCGGAAGAATTACTTACCGTTACAAATAATTTATGCACTCCGGACTATGAAGGAGGTTGGAAAAAAGTGAAGGTAAGACCATCAGTAAAGCCGATTTGTGAAAAATGCAAGGTTATTCGCAGAAAAGGTAAAGTAATGGTAATTTGTGAAAATCCTAAACATAAACAAAAACAAGGATAATTTTAAAGGGAGGTGCACATATCTATGGCACGTGTAGCAGGTGTTGATATTCCACGCGATAAGCGTGTAGTTATCTCATTAACTTACATCTATGGTATCGGCAGATCAACTGCTGAAAAAATTCTAGCGGAAGCTGGTGTTTCTCAAGACACTCGCGTACGCGACCTTACGGAAGACGAACTAACAAAAATTCGTGAGATCATTGACCAATTGAAGGTAGAGGGTGACCTTCGCCGTGAAATCTCACTGAACATCAAGCGTCTAATGGAAATCGGTTCATACCGTGGAATCCGTCATCGTCGCGGCTTGCCAGTTCGCGGACAAAATACGAAGAACAACGCTCGTACTCGTAAAGGTCCTCGTAAAACGGTAGCTAACAAGAAAAAATAATCGGTAAAGGAGGTCAATTTTCGACATGGCTCGTAAACAACAATCTCGCAAGCGTCGTGTGAAAAAGAATATTGAATTAGGTATTGCACACATTCGCTCAACATTTAACAATACAATCGTAACTATTACAGACGTTCATGGTAATGCTATATCATGGTCCAGTGCAGGTGCGCTTGGATTTAAGGGTTCTCGTAAATCCACTCCATTCGCAGCGCAAATGGCTGCTGAAACGGCTGCGAAAGTTTCAATGGAACATGGTATGAAATCTTTAGAAGTAACCGTTAAAGGTCCTGGATCTGGCCGTGAAGCAGCTATTCGTGCTCTTCAAGCTGCAGGTTTAGAAGTAACCGCAATCAGAGACGTTACTCCTGTCCCGCATAACGGATGCCGCCCTCCAAAACGTCGCCGTGTTTAATTTTTCTGTATAATATTTATATCTCTGTCAATAATGGGATATATTAGAATGTTTCGTTCGTTACAGAAATAGTAAACCAGTTGTTGTGCACAATCGGGAACGCAAACATGGGGAATTTCGGTTGAACAGTTAACCGGGGTTTCGACGTATTGAAGGAGGTATAATTGAATGATCGAAATTGAAAAACCAAAAATTGAAACGGTTGAGATCAGCGATGATGCCACTCATGGTAAATTCGTTGTAGAGCCACTTGAGCGTGGATATGGTACAACTTTGGGTAACTCCTTACGTCGTATACTATTATCCTCACTCCCTGGTGCTGCAGTCACATCTATTCAGATTGACGGCGTGCTGCATGAGTTCTCAACAATTGAAGGCGTCGTAGAAGATGTTACAACAATCATCTTGAATCTTAAGAAACTAGCGTTGAAAATCTACTCTGAAGAGGAGAAGACGCTAGAGATTGATGTGCAAGGAAACGGCGTAGTGACAGCTGCAGATATTACTCATGATAGTGATGTAGAAATCCTTAATCCGGATTTGCATATTGCCACTCTAGGCGATAAAGCGCATCTTCGCATGCGGCTGACAGCTCAGCGCGGAAGAGGCTACACTCCAGCTGATCAAAACAAAAAGGAAGACCATCCAATTGGTGTGATTCCGATCGACTCCATCTACACTCCAGTTGCCCGTGTAAACTATCAAGTCGAAAGCACTCGCGTGGGACAATTGACGAACTATGATAAATTATCATTGGATGTTTGGACGGATGGCAGCATCGGCCCGAAAGAAGCCATTTCTTTAGGCGCCAAAATCTTGACTGAACACTTAAACATCTTCGTTGGCTTAACAGACGAGGCTCAAAACGCGGAGATTATGGTGGAAAAAGAAGAAGACCAAAAAGAAAAGGTTCTTGAAATGACTATTGAAGAACTTGATCTTTCTGTCCGTTCTTATAACTGCTTAAAGCGTGCGGGTATTAATACTGTACAAGAATTAGCGAACAAGAGCGAAGAAGACATGATGAAGGTCCGAAATCTTGGCCGTAAATCGCTTGAAGAAGTGAAATCTAAGTTGGATGAGCTTGGTTTAGGGTTGAGAAAAGAAGATTGATAACAGAATAATAGACGAATTCAACAAAGGAGGGTATCTTCATGGCTTACAGAAAGCTAGGACGTACAAGCGCTCAGCGCAAAGCGATGCTTCGTGATTTAGCGACTGACTTAATCATCAGCGAGCGCATTGAAACAACTGAAGCACGCGCGAAAGAGCTTCGCTCAGTTGTGGAAAAAATGATTACACTTGGTAAACGCGGTGACTTACATGCTCGTCGTCAAGCTGCTGCTTTCCTTCGTAACGAAGTAGCATCAGTAGTGGAAATCGAAGGCGAGAACGGCAAAACGAAAGAAAAGCCTGTTTATGCACTGCAGAAGCTTTTCGCTGATGTCGCTCCGCGTTACAGCGAGCGCCAAGGCGGCTATACGCGCATCATGAAAATGGGTCCTCGTCGTGGTGACGGTGCACCAATGGTTATTATTGAGCTTGTTTAATGGTCAATGAAACCACTACAAGGGCAGATACTCCAGCTTAGCTAGAGTTTTGCCCTTTTTTAACATTCGCTAAAGACTGAATAATGTGAAGCTTGAGCGTTACGATGAGCACTTAAGCTGACTCGTCTAGCTCATGTACCCCTTCCACTCTTATTTAGATAAGAGGCCGATTAGATGGCAGGAAAGCAATTTTCTTTGGAAAGGGGTGCGGGCTTTTTTTATTATGACAAGAATTTAGAGCAGAGCCGAGGAGAGTGCAGAATAGAGGAGAGGAGGAGGCATATGAAAGAACCGATTATTTCCATTAAGCATGTAGATTTCCGCTATCTGGAACAGAAGGATTACGCTTTAAAGGATATTTCATTGGAGATATATTCTGGAGAATGGCTGGCCATCGTCGGTCATAACGGCTCTGGTAAGTCTACTTTGGCGAAGATGCTGAATGGTCTCCATTATCCCGAAAAAGGAGAAATTCACATCGCTGGTTTGCCTTTAAAAGAGGAGCATGTGTGGGAAATCCGCAAGCGGCTTGGAATGGTCTTTCAAAACCCTGATAATCAATTTGTCGGTACGACCGTGCAAGATGATGTGGCTTTTGGGTTAGAAAACAACGGCATCGCGCATGAGGTGATGACAGAAAGAGTGAAGGACTCCTTGCAGCGAGTCGGTATGCTGGATTTTCTGGATCAAGAGCCGCACCATCTGTCCGGCGGTCAAAAACAGCGAGTGGCCATTGCCAGTGTCATTGCTTTGCAGCCTGATATTATTTTATTGGACGAAGCGACATCCATGCTGGATCCTCAAGGGCGGGAAGAAGTATTGGCAACGGTCCGGCAGCTGAAAGAAGAACAGCGCCTAACGGTTATTTCTATTACTCATGATTTAGAAGAGGCTGCGCGTGCTGATCGCATCATTGTGCTTAATCAGGGGTCTGTTTATACAGAAGGAACGCCTGAAGAGATTTTTCGCCTGAATGAAGAATTAGTTCAGCTCGGACTGGATGTGCCGTTTTCTGTACAAGTGAGCAACCGATTACGTTCGGAAGGATTTTTAATAAAGGAAAACCATTTAACAAATGAAGAGCTGGTGAGGGATTTATGGATATCGAACTTCAAGAAGTAGAATATCGTTACGCAGCCGGCACGCCTTTTGAACGCAAAGCCCTTCAGCACGTCAGTTTTGCAATACCGAGCGGCACGTTCCTCGCCATCATCGGGCATACGGGTTCAGGAAAGTCAACGGTTCTTCAGCATTTAAATGCGCTGCTTCAGCCGACAAAAGGACGGGTGATCATCGGAGACAGGGTGATCGCAGCTGAGCAAAAAGAAAAGAATCTGAAGCCGGTCCGCAAAAAAGTCGGCATCGTCTTTCAGTTTCCAGAGCATCAGCTATTCGAAGAGACCGTTGAAAAAGATATTTGTTACGGCCCGATGAACTTTGGAGTGCCCGAATCAGAAGCGAAAGAACGGGCTCAGCGAATGATTCGCCAAGTGGGCTTGCCGGAAGATGTCTTGCAGAAGTCTCCTTTTGAATTATCAGGCGGGCAAATGCGCCGCGTAGCCATTGCCGGTGTGCTGGCGATGGAACCGGATGTCCTCGTATTGGATGAGCCTACCGCCGGATTGGATCCGAGAGGGCGGAAAGAGATTATGGAGATGTTTCAGCAGCTCCATAAGGAACGGGAGCTGTCGACGGTTCTGGTCACTCACAGCATGGAAGAGGCCGCCTTGTATGCTGATGAAATGGTCATCATGCATCAGGGAGAGGTTCGCCGAAAGGGACGGCCGCGGGAATTGTTTTCCTGCCCGGAGGAATTGTCTGAGCTGGGGCTCCGTGTGCCTGAAGTGGTTCGTTTTCAGCACCTATTTGAAGAACGGGCAGGAATACGGTTGACAAAAACGTGCCTGACAGTGAATGAACTGGCAGAAGAATTAAAGCTGGCCAGAGAGCGGGGAGTGCATCGTGATGAATAAGATGATCCTGGGGCGGTATTTGCCGCTTGATTCTATCGTTCACCGCTTAGATCCCCGAGCTAAGCTTCTGTTTATCTTTGCTTTTGTCGCTGTCGTGTTTCTCGCTAACAATGTGTGGACCTATGGGATTTTGGTGTTATTTACAATAGCGGCCGTTTGGCTGGCGAAGGTCAATATCCGCTTTTTAGCCGCTAGTCTTAAGCCTGTGCTCTGGCTGATTATCTTCACGTTTCTTCTCCACATCTTTTTAACAAAAGAGGGCGATTTGCTGTGGAAGGCCGGATTTATAGGAATTTATGAAGGCGGTTTAAGGCAAGGGGCTTTTATTTCCCTTCGGTTTCTGCTGTTGATCTTTGTGACGTCGCTATTGACATTGACGACCTCCCCGATCTCGATTACGGACGGTCTTGAAAGCCTGCTGCACCCGCTGAAGAAGATCAAGCTGCCGGTTCATGAGCTGGCATTAATGATGTCGATTTCCTTGCGTTTCATTCCGACCTTAATGGATGAGACGGAGAAGATTATGAAGGCGCAGCAGGCCCGCGGAGCAGACTTCACAAGCGGTCCAATAAAGGAAAGGGTTAAAGCAATTGTGCCGCTGCTCATTCCGCTGTTCGTCAGCGCTTTTAAGCGGGCTGACGAACTGGCGGTCGCCATGGAAGCGCGCGGATACCGCGGCGGAGAAGGCCGGACGAAGTACCGTCTGCTGCATTGGAAGTGGCAAGATACCGCAGCGATGCTCGTTTTGGTGCTGCTTGCGGCGCTGCTTTGGTATCTAAGAAGTTAGTAAATGGAGTGGTGACATATGATTCGCGTAAAATGCAAGGTAGCCTACGACGGAGCCTTGTTTTCTGGCTACCAGATCCAGCCGAGCGGCCGAACCGTTCAAGAGGAACTGGAGAAGGCTTTGCAAAAGCTTCACAAAGGCGAGACAGTGAAGGTGACGGCTTCCGGGCGGACAGATGCGGGCGTTCATGCGGTTGGCCAAGTGATTCATTTTGATACCGCACTGTCGATTCCGATGGAGCGCTGGCCGGCTGCCATGAACAGCTTGCTCCCGAGCGATATCGCTATTATGGAAGCGGAGAAGGCGCCCGCTTCATTTCATGCCCGCTACTCGGCATCCGGCAAGGAATACCGCTATAAGGTCTATCAGGAGAAACAGCGGAACCCTTTTAAGCGCGCTTATGCCCATCACTTCCCTTTTGAGCTTGATTTGCAGGCGATGGAGCAGGCGGCTGCTCATTTGATGGGAACTCATGATTTTACTAGTTTCTGCTCAGCCAAAACAGAAGTGCAGGATAAGGTAAGACAAGTAAGAGACATCATCATTCAGCAGAATGGTACGGAAATAGAACTAAGATTTGTAGGAAACGGATTTCTATACAATATGGTCCGCATTATGACGGGAACGCTGCTGGAGGCAGGCAGGGGAAAAATACCCCCCGGCGCGGTCAAAGATATTTTAGCCGCTAGAGACCGGGCGCTGGCAGGAAAAACCGCTCCGGCAGAAGGCTTGTATCTTTGGCGCGTGTTCTATGGCAACTAATCCGGGTGTAACATTTTTCTTGACAATGATTGACGGAGACGATATTATATCATATGGTATGTTATTTAACCCCACGATGAGCCCCGGAAACTTATTCGTGATATAAATACAGTGAACCACAACACATTTTCTTTAGGAGGGTAAAATCAATGCGTACGACTTATATGGCTAAAGCAAGCGAAATCGAGCGTAAATGGTACGTTGTAGATGCTGCCGGCAAAACATTAGGCCGTCTGGCTACTGAAGTAGCGTCTATTTTACGCGGTAAACATAAACCAACATTTACACCACATGTTGATACTGGCGATCACGTGATCATCATCAACGCGGAGAAAATCGAATTAACAGGTAAGAAACTGACTGACAAAATCTACTACCGTCACAGCATGTACCCAGGCGGTTTAAAAACTCGCACAGCGCTTGAAATGCGCACAAAGTATCCTGAAAGAATGCTTGAGCTTGCTATCAAAGGCATGCTTCCAAAAGGTTCTTTAGGCCGTCAAATGGCGAAAAAATTACATGTATATGCTGGACCAGAGCATAAACACGAAGCACAAAAACCTGAAGTTTACGAACTTCGCGGATAATTATTAAGAGGAGGTTATCATCTTGGCACAAGTTCAATATATTGGAACAGGTCGCCGCAAGAGCTCAGTCGCTCGCGTGCGCTTAGTACCTGGAGATGGAAAAATCGTCATCAACGGACGCGACGTAACAGACTATATCCCATTCGAAGCTTTACGCACAGTGATCAAGCAGCCATTAGTTGCTACTGAAACAGCCAACAGCTACGATGTGCATGTAAACGTAAAAGGAGGCGGCTACACAGGTCAAGCTGGAGCAATCCGCCACGGCATCGCCCGCGCCTTACTTCAAGCGGACCCTGAATTCCGCCCAACACTTAAACGCGCTGGTTACTTAACTCGCGACGCCCGCATGAAAGAACGTAAGAAATACGGTCTTAAAGGCGCTCGTCGTGCACCTCAGTTCTCAAAACGTTAATAGAAACATTGATATATCAATGTTTGCAGAGCTTTTTTGGTTCAAGTTGGTTCAAATTAACTTGAACCTTATAAAGCACTTAACAGATTTAAAGCATCGGCATCTTGCTGGTGCTTTTTTTCTGGCATTAATTCCAGATAATAATTCTGTGTGGTTTGAATATTAATGTGACCTAATCGCTTTGATACATAAGCAATATCTATGTCTTGAGAAAATAAAAATGATGCATGAGTGTCTCTTAAACCGTGAAACGTTGTTTTCTTAATATCTAATTTCTTCAATAACTCCGCTAATTGTTCCGACTGTTTAAAACCGCCAAAGCTGAAAATATAACCATTCTCTTTAACAGGAATTTTACGAATGAGTTCATATACTTCTTTGTTAATAGAAACATCACGTTTTGCATTTTGTGTCTTTAACGAAGTGTCATCAGAAGTAGGACTGATTGAATGTCTAACTTTTATTCCGTATTCATAAAGACTCTCTGGGCGTATTGCTAGCAGTTCTCCACGTCTCATCCCCGTTTCTAATGCAAGTAATACAAGTAAGTTAAATTCGTCTTCTGGATGCTGTAAAACGTAATTACGAAGCTTTCTAAAATCAGTGATAGATAATGCTTTATTACGTTTAGGTGGATTCTCTCCACGTGTTTTTACTAAACGAGCAAAATCATTTGCAATATAGCCACGAGCATATGCATCACGTAAAGATGTTTTAATTTTAAGAAGAACCTCATGAGTTGTTTTTCGTGAATGTGTCTTGGCATACTCATCAATCTTTTTCTGAACAACAATATCATTTAAATCTTTTAATTGAATATCCTGAAATAAATTTCTAATAACTCCTAAAGTACGAACATAATTTTGAAATGTCGTTTCTTTAACGTCATTAACCTTTACAAGATATATCCAATTTTCGAAGAAGTCCGCAAATGTTGTTGTTCTGTGAGCAAGTTCTTTTCCTTCTCCTTTCGCTAATTCCATTTCTAAAGCCCAAAGTTTTGCTTCCTTCTTAGTCGGAAATGTTTTAGTTAGTTTTTTATGTTCTCCATATTTGTACAAAGAAATTTGTGCTCGATATGACTTTCCTCTTTTTACAATACTAGCCATGCTATCAATCCCTTTCAAAAATAAAGTTGATAGATGCTAGTTGAATACATCTGTATTGTATTCTGAAACTAACATCTTATCAACTGTCACATTTTAAACGGAGTGTTTTTCGATAAAGTGTATTAAAGACTTCATTGTGTAGCGTTCGCGCTTACCAATCATGAAACGATCTAGCTCTTCATGTGGCCGAATATATTTATCAAAAGACTTTGGGTCTATACCTAAAAAATCTGATGCTTGTTCCCTTGTTAAAAGATATGGATAATCCTTTGTAGCCATGTTTGTGCTCATGTGGCATCATCTCCTTTGTGCTGAGATTTAATTTTAAAATTTATTTAGTTCTTTTAGTGCTTGTTCAGCATCATATTTGATTTGTCCTAAAATATCTTCTGGTGTATAGTAGCTATTTTGGTAATCAGAATGATTATCCGTTTTATTAATTGTTCCTTTACCGTTCTGGAAAAAGTCTACTAGTTCGACAATGTGTTGTATATGTTCTTTTAATTTCGGAAAACTCATTTAACTATCATCCTTCCCACGGTTTACCTTCTAATTGGTAAAGTGTCTTATATTTATTTAACCAAGATATATGGTCATCATTGGGTTCGAATTCTTCATAGTACTGTTTATATAAATAATCTATTAATTCTTTTGCTGTATTACCTCCCCATATTTGTTGAACTTTCCACAATGTGGGGAGTAGCCCAGACCCCTTAATTAGATGGTCTATTGATTGTTGTAACAAATTGTTTCGTGGAGATGGTGACTCAAAGTGAAAGTCCTTCTCATCTAACAATTCAAGCATTAATCTAGTTATCTTATGAGGTCGATTAGAATTAACATAAAAGAACATGTAGCGATCAAGTAGAGAACTAATAATCACATTTTTAAGCTGTTCATCTGTACTACATTCTTTAATTGCATCTGTTAATTGATGGGCGTAATCACCTGAAAACTCTGCTTCAACACGTGTCCAGTCATCCACTTCTTTAGCGATATGGCGCATGTGTTTCACGACAGTTGTTCCTCTTTTTTATCATAAATGCGTAAATGCACTTTTGTATTTCTGCTTTTTGCCCCGATATACAATGTTTGTGCTTGAAAATCCTTCGATATGTCGGACACTTTCGAGTTGTTTCTTTTGTATGGTTTTTCTTTGTTGTCATCAATAACCTTTTGTAGGTAACTTTTATTAGTACTTGCCATAGCGCAATTCAGTCCTCTTTTCTTCAATTGAGCGTTTTAATTTAGCAATATCAATACCTTCATTAATAAAGTCACAACAGATATCAATTCGTGAAAGTCTAAAACTATATTCATCCGAATCAATCATTTTTAAAAAGGTGTGTAAATGAATAGGTTCATTAAATTCTGCTTCATATCGCTTTCGATACTCATGCCATGCATATGCACTATATTTGACAATCACACCCATTTTCGTAAATGCCTCATGATAAGCAATACAGAAATAAAAAGGTGCATTGATGAATGAGTAACCTATTGTGTAGCCTTCTGGTAGCTTAACGTCAGCTTCACCGAAGTTGTCAAATAGCTTATGCATCTTAGATTTAATCAAGAAGGTACTTATTAGACTTTTTGCTACCCAGTCACGCCATTCATCAAAGTCAAACACGCCTGTTGTTTGCAATACGAGTGTAAATTGGTCAATATCTGGTTTAATCATGTTCTATTCACTCCTTTTGCTTAGAAAACTTTAGGTAAAGTTTTCTTGGTGTAAAAGCCTATAAGAATAGACTTTGGTGTGGGTTTTGCTCCTGACTGGAGCTGGGGTGATTACCTGCACCCCAGCTCTCCTAAAGGTGTAAAGCACGGAGCGGAACCTTCCCCGCCTGAGCGGCGGGTCCCCTTCCGCTCTTTGTGCCGTCGCTCCTTAAGGAAAAGCTAGGTGCTTCAATTCAAAAAGCAACAGTAAGGAACGGTCAACAACCGTGGCTTGTCTGCACTTGCTAGCCCTGGATAACTGTAAATCCCTTGACCAGCAGTAAATTGAACTGGCGGTATATCCACACCAGAGGAAAACAAAGTTCTATAGGTTTGCTCGTCACTATCACCTAAAGCAATCTTCAAAACGAGCTGTTCTCTAATCGCTGTTGGCATCGTCTGTGCGTTCATTTGTTGCGTAGCGACCCACAGAATACACCCTAATTGACGACCCATGAAAGCAACATCAGATAGTATGCTATCGACTTCATCACGTTCTTTTTTCGCTAAAGTCTTCCATGACTCTCTTAATGCCCCGAATTCATCTATGAGTAAAATTAAAGCTGGTAAACCAGCATCCCTATACGTTTTGTTACGATTTGATATGAAATAGTCTTGTAATTCATCTTGTCGTATTTTCATACGCTCATGAAATTGCTTAATCAATTCAATCGCATTTGTTTTATCGCCAGTTCGCTCATCACCAATGGTACGTTTAGCCATTTGGTAAACGTCAGTGCGCTTTGGATCAATTATGAATAACTCATGACTGACCTTTTTTGATAATACTTGTTCAACTAGCATTTGAATAAAAAACGATTTACCACTACCTGTTTGGCCGACTAAACCCATATGATGAAACGGTACTGTTGCACGCTCATCTAGACGTAGGGCGTAATCGTCTGCTGTCTTATTTGACCATTCAATCAAGTCACTTGCTGATTTAATCTTTAGTTGTTTATGTGAATCAACTGAATAAAATTCGTAGATATACCAGTCGCGATCTTTTGATAAGTACTTGCGCTCGCTTACGTAACCTTTTAAAGCTGAATCAATCCGCATATCTTCAAGTTTCTTGTCGAACTTTATTGTATTATTAATAAAAACTTTTCCAGACTGTCTTGTTCGATTATCATCAAATGTTATCTTGATTTTTGGTAAAGTAACTAAACGATTGTCAAACTCCCGTTCATCTTCAAATCTCGCGTCTTTAATATGTCTTCTTATTCGCTTAGTCATCAAGTAATAATGCAGAGAAAAAAATAGACCAAACCACAGTTTATTGCGAATTGACCAATTAACAAACAAAGTAAATACCATCATACCGACAGGAATCAAGAAGATATTTGATTCGATATGTGGAAGCTGTATTATCGTTATTTGTTCAACGATTAGTGGATACAGTTTATAAAAGAAAAACCATAAGATAAGAAAAAATCCAATGAATAAAAATGAAATAAAACCACGTTGCATTCTATATGTTTTCTTCATGCAAACCACATCCTACTATCGTGGTTCCGCCCCTTGTCAGGGGCGGTCACAGGTATAATAATGTATTTATTGATAGGAAGGGAACTTACTGCCCTTCATTCTTTACTTTGGTGGAATAATGTCTACATCGTCTGCCTTGACGGAAAGTTCACTCATGAATGTTCCATATACAGAAGCTGTTGGATTCACAAATGTGATTCTACTAAATTTCTTATAACTCTTTGGAGGTTGTGGAACTTTAACGTCTATTTGCTCACCGGCATTAAGGTCTGGTTGAACGTCATCGCCTTCGTACTTTGTGTTATCTGTCGCAATAATGCATTTGTATTTAGTCCCTAACTGTTTTGTGACTTGACCGTCCTCGTATTCGTTCCACGGTTCATGAGCCATCACTCGGACATCTTTGTCTTTGAAAAATCCTACTGCATCAAATTTGTTAAATTGTCTTAGTTTCTTCATAACAAATTCTACTCTCCTTTTCTAACCGCTTTTAATTTTTTATTGTGTAATTTCCTAATGCATTCTCAAGACTCTTGATAATCGGAATTACATCATCAGTTCTTTCGAGTTGAATGCTAAATCCACCTAAATTTAAGATTTTTTCAACATCATTGAACTTTAACAATTCAATACTATCTCGAACCATTCTTTCTTGTAATTCAAATTTCTCTAAAAGGCTATCAAAGTATGCCACATCAACTTGTAACCATTTCCTAGATACTTCTGGGTGATTTATTTTATAAAGCATGATTAGTTCACCTCTTCTCAATGGATATTTCTTATTACAAATTAATCTTAACATTATGTTTCCACATATTCTAAGGCTTTTGAAATAGCAAAATCCGCCGTTTTAATGGATATATCTAAAAATTCATGCTATTATTTGTTTATAAAGGAGTGTTTCGGTATGGATTTCTTAAATGTTAATGAAATATTAGATATTATTGATAAGCAATTTGGATATGATTTCGAAGGAAAGGATAAAGAAGATCATTTAATTAGTAGGAAGACATGGAATAAGTATGTAAGTGAATTTTTTGAGGAAAAGACAGATGGGTATATGAGTAGTTATGAAGACAAGATAAAAGGAGGAAATAGGTATGCAAAATACCGCGAAGACTTTGTAAAGGAAGTTATTGACTTCCGGAAAGACCAATTAATAAAACAATATAATAGTAATCGAAAAACAACAGTTGATCATGAAGCTATTAAAGTGTTTGAAACTATTGCTTCAACCTTGGGTGTGGACGTTGATGAGGAAATTTATAAGAAGAGAATCCCTATCACACAATATAAAAAGCACAAAGAAGAAAGATACCACAATGTGACTGAAGAAGAAATAGAAAATAAAAAAGAAGAGTTACTACAAATTGTAATTAGTCAGTTAATTGATATGGAAAAGATAAATCATGATATATCTCATTATATAATATCTGGTTCTCTTGAATACGGCTTGGCAGACCCTCTTGAGATGAATGAAAATATAGATGGCTCTCCTTTAGGTTATAGGATTGATGCAATAAATTATTTAAAAGAAAGCGTTAAAAGTGAACTCATTAAATAATGTGATTCTGAAAAAATGAATGACAGTTAAATAGTGAGAGTACTTCAATCTCTGTTGAATGAATGGGTGCATCCGTCAGATTTTTCCTTTTCAGCCCCCCTAATTATAATCTTCTAATTCGTCTGTAAAGCAGAGACGAATTATCGATTATGTAAAGGGTCTTCGTTCTTCGGATGTTATGAGTCAGCCAAGTAGGATAAGGGTGCGTAAGAAAGCAATTAACGCTTTTAACGCACCCTAATTCATTGGGCTTCCCCAGAACATCTACGAATTACTTGATAGCTTTGCTACTTACGCCACTTGACATTAATCGATGCGAAGATTCTCTATATGGTGACCAAAAAGGTCAAAAAATAATAGAGAGGTTGATCTAGATGGAAACCATTTTTGAAGTAGTTCGCATTGAACAAATTATTCGAGAGGCAGATGAAGGAGTTAATTACAGTATTCGCAGTCCAGAAGATGGAGCAAAAATTGCATCTCGCTTTATTGGTCGTGATGATCGTGAAGTGTTTTTTGTTATGTGCTTAAATACGAAAAATAATGTTGTTGCAGTTCATCGATGTCATGTTGGTTCGTTAAATTCCTCGATCGTACATCCACGCGAGGTATTTAAATCAGCAATACTCAATAACGCTGCAAGTGTTATTGTTGCACATCAACATCCAAGTGGTGACATAACACCGTCGATGGAAGATATTAAGGTTACAAAGAGATTAGTCGAAGCTGGGAAGTTACTAGGCATCGAAGTACTTGATCATTTAGTAGTAAATAATAATAACGGTTTTACTAGCCTGAAAGAAAGAGGCTATATTTAAAAAGGGATAAACAATTCCCTTTTTTTCTTCAAGATATATGAACAAATACTTTATATGTTAGTATATAAATAGAGATTAATAAAAATCTATTACATAGATTAAATTAATAGAAGGACGGATTTTGATATGAAAACTAAAATTAATGAAGCGATTAAACAGGTTTTACGGCTATTTGGTGAAAAGTATTTTATAGGAGAAGTACTAAATAAAAATAAAGTCATTCATGATTTAGATACATATGATAAAGATTTGCTTGAAGCATTCATTTCGAATGAAACATTAAAGAGTAATTTTACAATTGATATTGCAGGGAATATCGTCATGCAAACAAATAAACTCATTGAACTATTTGAAGCAGACGAATACTGGCAAGATTCGTATACAAAATACTCAAAGAAAATTGGTTTAACAGCTGGAGGGAAATTTATTGATGAGTCAACTGATGTTGTATTGGATTTTCCCTATAAAGATACAGTATTAAAAGCAAGCATGAGTAAAGAAGATACAGATAAAAATGACTTACGCCCAGATGAGCCATTTTTAAACGAAGTGATTGCAAAAGAAGAAATTGATGTTCTATTAGATAAAAAGGTTTTAGTCAATGCAAAAAAGTATGATGAAGATGGCGAACATGAGGTAGACAGTTTTAGTGAAGATGACAATTTGGTAATGAAAGGAAACAACTTACTAGCTTTACACACAATAAAAGAATGTTATAGGAATAAAGTAAAGTTGGTTTATTTAGATCCTCCTTATTATTTTTTAAATAACACAGATGATACCTTTGCCTATAATTCCGATTTTAAGCTATCTACTTGGCTAGTATTTATGAAAAACAGAATTGAATTGACTCTTGATTTACTAAAAGAAGATGGATATTTAGTGATACAAATGAATGACTATGGTGTTTTTCATTTGAAGGTATTATTAGACGAAATTTTCCATAACAACACTGCAGGTGGATTTGTCAACCATATTTCCGTTAAAATGAGTGATTTAAGTGGTCCAAAAATGGCGCATGTTAATAAGAAAATTCCGAAAATTAAAGAGCATCTATTAATATATGCCAAAAATTATGATCATTGCTTCTTAAATCCTTTAAGAGAATCCAGCACTTGGGATGCGGCAATTGATGCTAAGAGATACACTTCATTTGTAGATATGAAGGGTAAAGAGAATCCAGCAGAATGGGAATATACTACAGTAAGAAAAAAATTACAAAGTTTAGGAATGGAATATGGTTCGAAAGAAGCCTACAAATTTTTGATGGATAATGCTGATAAGGTCTTTAGAACTGCTGCAAATCCAGCATTAACGAAACTATCTAAAGAGAATAAATTTAATAGAAATATTTTTACGCCAGTAACTACTTCTACTGGTTTAAAAAAATATGTATATAAAGATGAAGAAGTTATTTTTGCTTCATCAAAAATTGAAGAAATCGACGGAATAAAAACCCCTACTGAATCTATAAGTGATATCTGGTTAAATATTGCTTTAAATGATCTATCTAATGAAGGTGGAGGCGTTGAATTAGATAATGGTAAGAAACCAGAAGCTTTATTGAAAAGGATTATAGAAGCAACAACTAACGAAGGTGATATAGTACTCGATTATTTTATGGGAACTGCCACAACACAAGCTACTTCATTAAAACTCAAGCGGAAATTCATAGGTATTGAACAAATGGATTATATACTCGATAAAAGTGTACAAAGGTTAATAAATACCATTGGAGCTGAAAAAAGAGGTATCTCTAAAGATGTAAATTGGCAAGGTGGAGGAAGTTTTGTTTATGTTGAATTAATGGAGAAAAATCGTGGATTCTTAAAATCCATTCGTGATGCAAAAACGCAAACAGAACTTCATAAAGTATTTGATTTCATGTTAAAAGAAGCGGAAATTGACTTTCGTGTTGATTTAGAAGGGGTTAAGGATTCGTTACATGAATTACCATTCGAGGACCAAAAGAAAACACTTATTAAAATCATCGATAAAAACCAACTTTACTACAATTATTCTGAGATTGACGACAAAAATGTACGTGATTTAATATCTGATAGTGATTATGCATTTAATAAAAATTTCTATGATGAAGGTGGTAAATAATTGTGGCAAAGAAAAAGAAACAATTACCATTACCTTTATACGACGAAGTAAGAGAATTAAATGAAAGTTTATTTAATGAAGTAGGCTCATGGGAAACACCTGAATACATTAAACAGAACATGGTACATACGTTTAGGTATTATCAAGATGCAGCTTTACGCTTTTTTCATTATTCACAAGTAGCAAATGAGTTTCGTTTTAGGAATGTGAATCATGTATTATTCAACATGGCAACAGGAAGTGGAAAAACAGACTTAATGGCAGGGCTTATTTTATACCTCTATCAAGAACATGGTTACCAAAACTTCTTATTCCTAGTAAATACAAATGGTGTATTAAATAAAACGATTGATAATCTGACAAATAAGGCATCGAACAAGTACTTATATAAACCACAAATTGAAATAGAGGGGGAACGAATAGAAATTAAGCAAGTTCAATCTTTCCCCAAAAATCAAAGTAAGAATACAATCTATTTAAAGTTGGCAACTGTCCAACGTGTTGCTGCTGATATTTATACCCAAAAAGAAAATGCAATGGGTAAAGAAGATTATGCAAGGAATAAAGTCGTTATATTAGGAGATGAAGCACACCATTACTCCGCTTCTACCAAGTCGGAAAAAGAAGCGGAACAATCATGGGAAAAGGCAATTTCGACAATTTTAAATGCAAATGAAGACAATCGCTTACTTGAATTTACCGCTACAATTGACCTCGAGAATAAGAATGTTTATGAAAAATACAAGGATAAAGTGTTGTATCGCTATGCACTCGACCGTTTCATCCAAGATAAATATTCTAAGAATGTAAAGAGAATTCAGTCGAGTAATACAGACGTGGACAACATGATGAATGTAGTCTTATTAAGTGAATATAGAAGAAGATATGCACTTGAAGAGCATGGTACGTATATAAAGCCTGTTATTATGTTTAAATCACAGCGAATTGATGCTTCTAATGCAGCCCACGAACAATTTAATGAGTTAATTGATACATTGACCGTTGAATCTCTAAAAGCGTTTCTTAATAGGCAAGCACAAATCACTTCTGAAGATGATAGTGAAACATTGGCATTGGCACATAATTATTATCGCGAACGTGAGGACGATTTAAGTGAATTAGTCAGAGAGATAAAACGGGAACTTGCTCCAAGTCGGATTATTAATGCCAATGACACGAGTCAATCCGGTATCTTAGAAAAAGGTCACTATGAAGCTTTAAATAGCTTAGAAAGTCCAATGAATTTATATCGTGTCATTTTTGCGGTTGCTAGACTTACAGAGGGATGGGATGTATTAAACCTTTTTGACATTGTTCGTTTAAGTGATGACCCGAAAGTAAAAGGAACGAAAACAACGACTATGTCAGAAGCACAATTAATTGGACGTGGTGCAAGGTATTACCCATTTTTACTAGATGGTGAACGTTCATATACACGCAGGTTTAATGATGATAGTAAAGATAGCTTGATTTTAGAGACGATTCACTATCATACGATCAATGAACCTCAATACTTGAAGAACTTAGTAAGTGCTTTAGACGAAATGAATTTACCGACTGGTGAAGATAAAAAGAATCCGTTAATTGACGTAAAGGTGAAGCCTACTTTCAAAGGGACAGACGTATGGAAATATGGAAAAATTTATTACAATGAAACCATTGAAGTAACGGATAACTACTACGATTCATTAGAGAAATATGGTATTGATACAAAAAACGATGTTGTCATTCCATATATATCTGCATTAAAAGAAGTAGGCTATAAAGATACTAAAGTGCAAGAAGACTATACAAATGCTTATAACGTCGCTGTTACATTTGATAAGCGTTACCTCAATAAAATAATGAATCGATTGTCGTTCTATCATTTCTCTAATTTGAAAAAGTATATTCCACTATTAAATTCGAGAGAGGAATTTTTAGAAGAAAAATGGTTAAATATTTATAATCGAACGATCTATATTACGATTCCACAAACAATGGATAGTAGTGTACTAACGGCTACTGAAAAGTTAAACATTCTAGAGCGTTACTTTTCAAATGTCGCAAAACAAATAAAATCAGGTTACAGTAAACAACGTGGAACTGGTAAATTTATCGGTTATCCAATTAAAGAGTATATTGCGAACTATCGAAAACGTGTACCAAATTATGACACAGGTAAAACATTTATGCAGGATAGTCCGCAAACAGTGGACCGTTACGAAATAAAAGAAGATTACTTTGTGTATGATTCCGCAATTATTAACTTAACCGAAAAGCAATTAATCGATCGAATCGCAGAAAGAGTTGCAGAGTTAAAAGAGGAATATTCTAATGTATATTTAATACGTATGGATGAAAATATGCATCGTGAGTCTGCAAAAAATAATAAATTAAAATTGCATCAGTTTGGTAGTGGACATGATGAAGTGAATTTGGCAGGATTCCAACCCGACTTTATTCTTTACCTACAAAACAGTGATTATTTCATTCAGATATTTATTGAGCCAAAAGGACGAAATATGGAAGAAGAACAGTGGAAAGAAGATTTACTCATGTACATAAATGAACATGAAGCTGAAATATTTTTTGAAGATGAAACCGAAAATGTAAGAATCAAAGGTGTCAAATTCTATACAATGAACGATGGAAGAAATACAATAAAACAAATAGGTGAAATAGCCTTAGGTAAAGATTTTAAAGGTTTAAGCGTACAAGAACTTTGATTGAAGGTTAACAATATAGAATATATATTGTACAAAAATTTGTATTCAACTAGCATCTAAGTGTTTTGGTTCAAATTGGTTCAAGTAATGTCAATCTCAATCCTTTTTCATACATTTTTATCCATATAACAATTCCCAAAACGTTGTTATAAAAGGATTCAGATGGATTAGGCATACTTAGAATTTATCTGTATATTTCTCAAAGCGTTAATATTGCCCAAATATCAACATTTCCAACCCTTTCCCGAATGTTCGGGAGAGGGTTTTTTCATGTCCCAATTTGGAATTGAAGACCCCAAGCTAAAATTTCATATACTTCTGGAACATCTCGGCTGTTTTCTCCTTCGCTTCATCGATCACATGAGTGTAAATATCCATCGTGGTTTGAATATCTGTATGTCTGAGTGGAGCTTGTACATCTTTGATGGTGGTAGCACCAGCAGCAAATAACAAGCTGGCATGAGTATGCCAAAAGGCGTGAACATTTATTTGCGTCAGCTCAGGATTCTTTTGATAGATCCGGTCCAACTTTTCATTCAAGTAAGCCAGCCGGCAATAATCCATTTCATGTTTTAACTGATGATAGACCGTATAGATGGGCTGCTTATCATCAGATTGGAAAGGAGTAGCAAGTTGTAATGTTAGATAGAGCTGTATTTGCTTGCTGCGCCATTTCTTTAAGAGCGACAGAGTTTCATCGTCCACGCTAACCACACGCCGAGAGGCCTTCGTTTTCGATGTCTGTGTAGGTAAATTAAGCTAATCGTCTTATGGTGGAAGTCCACGTCTGACTAATGCAGGGCGTATAGTTCCCCTTTACGTGCTCCTGTGAAGGCGAGTAGCCGAAACATAGTTAAAAGTCAGTGTATCGTCTTGAATCGCCTTCAGGAAGCTCCTGAGCTCTTCACGCGTGTAGTAATACTTTTTCTCTTCCAGTTCTGCATTATATTCCATTTCATGTTTTAGTTTTGGTATTTAAAAAATAGAGCAGGATTTTAACGCTGCTAATTTGCAATCTAAAAGATGGATTAAACAAAATATTCCTATTATTGTGATATTTACAAATTATATGATAACATATTATACAAGATAAGAATTATTTTAAATATATTAGTTCATTGGTAGGTTAATTACGGTCAAATATTGAATTGTTAGTGATGCTTCATTTGCAAAGGAGAATATTTCCATAGAAAGGATTGCTCTAGACCGTTTAAGTTTTATAAAAATACCATCTGGATATTTTTACAAGCAAATAAATTGGAGTATAGAGAAAATAAAGGAATGATCATATGGTTATACAATTTTCCCAGATTGGATAATAAAAAGAGGTTCCAAAAAAGAAGTGGGATGACTATTATTGCAAAATAGACAATATATCAGGGGGTTAATATGAAATCTATCTTTCGAGAGTCAAAAAATAAAATCATTCCAATTTTACTATCTGATCTATTTACTTCAGTTGGTAGTGGTATAACAATGATCGCTATACCATGGTATCTAGTTAATCAACCTGGGGGAGAAAAAGTCTTTGGTTTATTAACAATTATATCAACCACTGCATTGTTTCTTTTATCCCCATATTTTGGAGCGGTTATCGATAAGTTTTCACAAAATCGATTATTAATGTTAACGGAGGGGTTCGGAGCTAGTATCACCTTACTCTTGGGGATTTTATGCTTTCTAACCAATTACGATCAAATCGTCATGGTAACCTTGCCTGTAATTGGTACAATGATTACTACTTTTTATTATCAAGTGAGATTCGCTCTAAACCAAAGTTTATTTAAAAAAGAACAATATAATAATTTAAACAGTACTTTAGAAATTCAAACACAAGGAGCTTCTCTTTTGGTAGGAGTATTGGCAACGGTAGCCGTAGAGACTATAGATATATCCTATATATTAATCTTAAATAGTGTGGCATATTTAGTTAGTTTAACAGCATTAACTATATTACCTAATATTCATCGTAAGAAAACCGTTGCTAATGTCAAGAGTTCCAGATGGAAAGATATACAGGAAGGATTCAATTACGTCAAATATGAAAAAAAGTTAATGCTATTCCTATTGTGTGCTTTTATGCCATTTATTGGTGTGATGGTTGGTAACTATTTGTTCCCAGTATTTGTAGCTCAATATTTAAAAGCTAATGCAAGTACTATGGGGCTCCTTAACTTATTTTATTCCTCAGGCGCTATCATAGGGAGTATCATCATTATATATGTTGTGAGGAAAATAGGTTCTTTAAATACTACAGTTATAGCAATGCTTACCTACACCGTAGCGTTAGCTTGTACAGCACTATTTAATTCTGTATTCTTGTTTCTGGTCTTTATGTTATTTTGCGGGGCTGGAAACTCAGGAACAAGAATAAGTAGGAACACTCTCATGATGGAGATCATTCCTCAAGATATTATTGGTAGAGTGAATGGTTTTTTGCAAGCAGCAGGTTTACTAATGAGGGTGACTCTTGTATTTATTTTTACATTAATAAACAGCATGGTAAATGTAAGGGTATCACTATTAACTTTAAGTGTTATTCTTGTCCTATCATTTATTATTGTTTTCACAACGAGAAAAGGTATAACAAACCACTCCTTAACATTAACTGAAAAGGGCATTGATAACTCAAATGTAATCCAAAAATAAATTCAAAAATTCAGGAGGAAACAAAATGAACTTACTAATTATAAATGGAAGCCCTAGGAAAACTGGTGGAACTACAAAAGTGGCAAAGTATATCAGCAAGAATCATGATTTAAACTTATTAGATTTAAGCGAATTAATTCTACCAATCTTTAATGGTGAGGAAGAAGTTCGTACTAGAAAAGAAGTACAAACCGTTCTGAATGCAATAGAAGAAGCTGATGCCATTATACTTTCTACTCCAGAATATCATGGATCTATGAGTGGAGCTTTAAAGAATGCATTAGATTTTATTGATAAGAGTTACATTATTAATAAACCTGTCGCTCTCATTTCCGTATGTGGAGGGGGAAAAGGTGGCGTTAATGCGCTGAACAGTTTAAGATTTGTAGCACGCGCGCTTTATGCAAATGTATTATCAAAGCAACTAGTAATAAATCCCGATGATATGACAGAACACGGTGAGTTATTAGAATCAGCTAGAATAGACGTGGATCAATTAATAAATGAACTCAGACTTTATACTTCCTTATCTAAACAACTATTTTTAGAAGAATCCATTTAGTTGTAATACTGTACTTAAAAAAATCAGATGACTCATCTGATTTTTTAAGCCGATCTCTAACGACTTGTAATCAGCGGTTGCAAAATAACCAATAATCACGGTTTGAAATCGCTAAAAGTAACAAATAATCGTTTCGAAACATACATTGAGATGGAGTGGAGAAACGAAGCTGAAGATTGGAGAGTTATTTTAGAAAGCGTGAACGAAAGAGTGTCGATAGAAGAATGAAGCGGGCACGCTTTCCTTATGTAAAAACGTTAGATGAATTTCAGCTGGAAGAGCAAACAGCCTTGAGCGAACGCCAGTTAAAGCAGCTAAGTGAATGACGGTGGCCAGCGCGATAGTATAATCTGATTTTATTAGGACCACCTGGCGCATGGAAAAATATTTCTAGCGATAGAATAGGGATAGAAGCAATTCGGGCGAAAAATGTTTATTTCGTTTTGATGGCGCCAACAGGGCTTAGTCTTATCACTTAATTTTGGATGCTGTTTGACGAAACGGTTTTTCCATGCTACATTGATCTCATATTACAAAAAGGTGTGGTGGAGTATGTCCGTAGCAGGTATCAACTAATCACAATTAGTTGAATAAGGTACTTATTTTCTGGTCAATGCCAGTTTATTGAGAATGCCTTTTTTCAATCATGTTACTTTAACGTGTTTGAATACCTGCTATCAGACTGCTTCCATTTCCATATATTCGTGTAGCGTAGAATGTAAGACTTAAGCCTTGAGGCTGGATTCTATCCAGTCATGCTTAATTTATTTAGGTCTTATTTATTCATGCCTGTTCGAGATAGGACCTTGTTTTGTGACAAGGTTATGCCCGCGGAAGCTTTCTGTCCAGTTTAGTTGTCTAAATTGGAAGGCAGAGAAGGCTTTAGCGGGCTTATTTTATTTGGAATGAGGGAGATAAAATGAATAATATGACCTTTGAAAAATTACAATACCACGAATTAAAAAATAAAGTTAAAAGCCATTGTGTCAGCAGTTTAGGTAAAGAGTTAATAGAAAGATTACAGCCAAGCTCGAATATAAAAGTCGTTCGCAACCGTTTAAATGAAACGAGTGAGGCCCGCAAGTTATTGGACGCTGAAAAACACTTTCCATTAACGGGCATTTCCAATATAACAAGCCATATTGAAAAATTAGAAAAAGGCATGGTATTAACCCCGTCCGAATTACTTGCTATTTCTGATTTTTTAAGAGGCTGCAGGAAAATTAAAAAGTTTATGGCGGATAAAGAATTTTTCGCGCCAGTACTTTACACTTATGCACGTTCTATGACTGAATTTCGAGATATTGAAGAGGATATCTTATTTGCAATTAGAGGAAATCGAGTGGATTCAGGGGCTAGTAAAGAGTTAAAACGAATTAGGAATCAGATAGCTAAAACAGAAGAGAAAATCGAAGAACGTTTGAAGAAGTTTTTGAAAAGTGGAGCACATAAAGAATATATCCAGGAATTTTATATCAGTAAGAAAGATGATCGTTTTACGATTCCAATTAAAGCATCCTTTAAGAATCATGTAGCGGGAACAATTATTGAAACATCCTCTAAAGGATCTACCGTATTCATTGAACCCCAGGCTGTCTCGAAGCTTAATGTGGAATTAGTGAGTTTGAAATCGGAAGAATCCGTTGAGGAATATCAAATATTAGCAACGTTAACCGGAGCGATTTATGAATCGCTTCATGAAATAAGGATTAATATTGAATGTATCAGTCAGTACGACATGATTTTTGCGAAAGCCAAGTATAGTAAAAGTACCGATGCTATTGAACCGAAGATCAATAATTATGGATATATAAAATTAATTAATAGTAAACACCCATTATTAGAAGGCAGCATTGTTCCATTGGATTTTGAAATCGGTAAAGATTATAGAGGGTTAGTCATTACAGGTCCTAATGCGGGTGGGAAAACCGTCGTATTAAAGACCATTGGGATTTTAACTTTAGCTGTCATGTCAGGGTTTCATATTATGGCGAAACAAGGAACTGAAATTGCCGTCTTTGATCACGTGTTTGTGGATATTGGGGATAATCAAAGCATAGAGAACGCTTTAAGTACTTTTTCTTCCCATATGAAGAATATTTCAGAGATCATGAGTACGGCAACTAATAATACGCTGCTTTTATTTGATGAAATTGGAAGCGGAACGGAGCCGAATGAAGGGGCTGCTTTAGCAATTGCCATTTTGGAAGAGTTTTATCATATGGGATGCATTACAATTGCCACAACTCATTATGGGGAAATTAAACGGTATTCTGAAATGCACGATGACTTTATGAATGCGGCCATGTTATTTAATAGTGCTGAATTAAAGCCGACGTATAAGTTATTAATAGGAAAATCTGGAGAGAGCAATGCACTTTGGATTTCAAGCAGGATGAATATCCGTGAAAATGTTTTGAAGCGGGCCCAATTATATATAGAGAATAAAAACTATAACTTAGAAGTAATAAAAGAAAACAAAATAAAAAAACCAATGCATGAAGCGGACCAGCCATTAGAGGCATATCATTATGAAATCGGTGACCGAGTAAAATTAATCAGCCAGAATGATTATGCAATCGTCTTTGAGCCAAAAGATCAATTTAATAACATTAAACTGTTCTATAAAGGCGAAGTATTAGAAGTAAATGTTAAGCGGATTGAATTGGACATTAAAGCAACTCAATTATATCCTGAAGGGTATGATATAAACACCTTATTCACCAGTTATCAAGATAGGAAGCTGCAGCATGACTTGGAGAGAGGTTCGAAAAAGGCACTGCGAAAGGTTCAAAAGGAGATTAGAAATAGAAATCAAGACTAGAGGTTTAAATTGTACGAAGCGGATCATCATCGTCTGAAATCGTGCATTTAATCGAAAAAATGTACGGGCATCACTATACACCGCAAACGATTTCGAACATAACCAAAGCGGTTTCTGAAAACGTAGAAGCGTTTAATCAATATTCGCTTCACGATCGCTATGTATGTGTGTATTTAGGTGCGACCTATCTTACGGTGCGTCGTGATACGGTTTCAAAAGAAGCCGTTTATATCGCTGTTGGCATTCGTGAAGATGGCTCAAAAGAAGTGCTGACGTACACGACCGCCCCAACAGAATCCGCCTACAACTGGAAGGAACTTCCACGAAGGAACGTGGTGTAGAAGATGTTCTATTATTCGTTTCAGACGGCTTTAAAAGGCATGGCGGACGCTGTTTTCACGGTGTTTCCAAAGCGAAATACCAAGTGTGTCTCGTTCACGTTGGCCGTAACCTTGCCCATAAAGTGCGCATAGAAGATCGTCAGGAAATCTTTGAGGATTTCCTGACGATTCATCAAGCAACGGACGCAGAGACGGCCGGGCAAGCGCTAGATACGTTCTGCGATAAATGGGGCAAATCTTATAAAAAAGTTACACAATCATTGCTTGAAAATCCTATCTTCTAACGTTCTATCTGTTTCCAAAAGCCATTTGGCGAAGCATTTATTCGGCCAATTTAATCGAGTCTTTCAACAAACAAATTAAAAAATATACAAAACGCAAGGAACAATTTTCGAATGAAGAATCGCTGGAACGCTTCTTAGTCACGCAGTTTGAAGATTATAACGAACGTTTCGCTACACGTTGTCACATCGGCTTTAACAAGGCTCGTGCAGAACTGGAAGAAATGTTTGAGAACTTGAAATCAAAGTAATTCGCAACTCCAGAATGTGACGCACAATTTTAGTATGTAGGAAAGGGCTAGCCCTTTCCTACATACCAAAATCAAACCTCCGAACAAGTTCCATTGAATATCAAAATGACAATCTATCTGAAGAGGTTGAAAATTCATTTACACAAAAATATTGTCACTCCTCGATATTACTTCATTTATTTCGTACGAAACGCCGAAAATAGCAGGTACCTTATCATTTCCATTTCACATTCAAAAAGGATTTAGGTTGAAAAACGTTCGTTTTTCTTATCAAAAGGGAGAAGATGTTTTAAACATTGATCGTTTAGTGATACCTCAATTGCCAGCAGGACATGAAACAAAACTAGGACGTTTTTTCGCTGGCATGAGCATTTATGAGGGACGAATCAGCCAAGATTTTAATTTTTGATGAGTCTACATTGGCTTTGGATCCTTTCACTGAGTATGAAATATTTACTCGTTTAAATCAATGAGGAAACTAGAAACAGGGGGGAGCAAAGAATGGAAGTTAGACCTTGTTTCCTCTGAACGTAACCAACGGTGGAGTGTCAAAATGGATCTATTTCAAGGTATTGGACACACTCCGGTTGAGTTTTTTGTTCTGAGCAACTTCCATTCATGGAGCGTTCCCCACTCCAAGCAGCCCGTCAAAGGGAAAAGCATTTTTGACCTTCTACTTGGAATGTGGAGTAAAAACTTGTGGAAGTTACGCTCGAAAAATGTGGCAAGGGGAAACTGGATCATCCCCAGAGTTCACCCTGTTGCACGACATATACTCCCGTAGGCGTCTGGTGTTAAGTACCCGATGTTTCCATGAATTCGTTTGCGATTGTAACAACCCTCTATGTACTTAAATAACGCTACTCGTGCCGTTTCAAAACTATCATATCTAGTTCTGCACACGTCTTCTTTCTTGAGTGTTGCGTGAAACGATTCGATACATGCATTGTCATAAGGACAACCTTTTCGACTGAATGAAGGAATCATCCCATGTGTTTTTAGGCATCTTTAACACACGACACATCAGCTGGATCGGTTGATGTTTGTTTTCATTAGTAATGTGGTCCATCAGCTCTTGGTCCTCTATTTTTGTGCGAGTATGGTCATAGCCTTGTTTAAGATCTCTACCTTTTGTTTGAGACGAAAGTTTTCCTTCTGGATCGCAGTGACTTTTGCCCGAGTTAAGTCTTGAGCCCCTTCAAAAGGAGAATGGAGTTTAATCCATTTATAGATTGTTATTTCTGAAACACCATATTCGCTAGATAATTAACTGACGGGTGTGCTCGAGCGATAAAGCTCGACCACCGTTTGTTTAAATTTGTGACTGTATCGTTTTTGTTTCAAAACTGGACACATCCTCTCGTTCACTTCATCATAATGACCTGATCTAGGTATGTCCATACATCTAAAAAATAAGTTAAAGTTAATACAAGATGATGAAAAGCGAAATATGGACATTAAAGAGTCATTAAGTGATTTTTAATTTGGAGTATAAATTAATATCTAGCTGAACAATCCATATTGATTCTATGGGAACATGGATGAGGTTCGGTAGATGGGGATGGTGGAGATGAATTATCTGGGAAGGAGGCACTGACATCTTTTACATTGCAAGCTGCTTTGAAAGAAGCCTTTCATGAAACAAAACAAAAACTGAATATTATTTGCTTCGATGCTTGTAGTATGGCCGGAGTTGAAACTGCATACTCCATTAGGAAGGATGCTGATTATTTAGTGGCTTTTGTAGATTATGCTAATCGTAATGGATTGGCTTACAAAACAATATTTGAATCTTTGCAACAAGTTCCTATCTTATCTGCGAAGGAATTAGGAGAAGTCGTGGTCAATAGTTAACAAATGTACTCCAAAGAAAATGGGAAAGAAGAGGATTTACGGAAAGGAGTTAGAAATTAACGACTATTTTGCTGATGCCTATTCTTCTTGGCAACATGGCAGTAATAAGGATGCGAATGGTCTATTGTGTGAGGCTATACGAAAGGAGCAGTTTTTAATCATGTTTCAGATAAAGAGCACCATCGCTCTAGCTAATATCTAGTCTTCTGCCGTAAATGCTTAGGCTGGCGGACATGCCACGAAGCATTGCATTTAACTTGACAAACAGTCAACTAAAAAAACATGATGCTGCTTTTTGAAATGCAAAACTGGCATTCAGATGGCCATGGCATTTTTTAAAAGAGCAATCATACATCTTTTTCCAAAATGAAATTTCAGATTATTGTTGAATATCCACCAAAAAATGTTATTGTTTAACACGAAATCAATATTTTGGTATAGGAGGATAAATTATGAAAAAGATAGTTATGGTACTAATAGCAAGTGCATGTCTAGGTTTACCAACAATGAGTGCATCAGCAGCATCTTCAGGTATGAATGAGGGGACAGAAGTTAACTTAGATCCGCTTATGGAAGATTATAAGAAAAAAGGCTCTATTGAAGGGGAAGTAACGTTAGGAGATTCCGCCAACAGTATACTAAGAACAGTAAGAAACGGATGGGTTAGAGCTGGAGGCGGCTTGTTTAAAGTGGCTTGGGGAGTAGACCGACACTACTCTTATTATAATCATCCTAAAAAGGTGCATAGGTCCAGTGCAAGTAATTCCAGCTCAATCAAAAGGAGTATATGGGAAAACCCTGGAAAAATTGCTTCAGTATGGATTAAAAGCTCATTATGGGGGAATAAAGCCAATTGGGCAACTAAATAGTAATGAACCAAGTAACAAAGTGCAGTAGTACATTGCACTTTGTTACTCCGTTTAAAGGAGTATACTACTATGAAAAAAGCACTTTATGTTCTGCTGGCTCTAGTGTTCGTTTCTACAAATTTATTTGGATATTTTTTAATAAGCAACAAGCAATTGTTTGATGTTTTATATACAAATAACCAGCTCATACATATTGATTATAACAATGATGAAAGAGATTTCAAAGATAATGAATTAATAGAACATATAATTCAATTCTCAAAAGAAAATAATATAAATATTTCTAAGTACAGTTTTCAAAGTGAAACAGACTTAAATATTTATTCTACGAATATACAAAGTGATCCCAATATTCACGTGAAATCAGGAGAAATTCCTACTGGAGCGAATTATCTCTCCAATAAAAATGTAGACTCCAATAGTAATCAATCTGGTTTGTTTTCATTTCCTTTATCTAACTGGAATGTTCATATATATGATATAGGTCAAATACGCAATGTTGGGTTAGGAAATGAATTTTATTTGAGTGGAGCCAGTGAAGAAACAATAAAGGCCTTCATGAGAGAATTTTCTGATTATGGGAATATATCCAGAGTAAACAAAAATGTTAATAGTTTAGCATTAATAAATATTTCCTTGTTGATGGTTGTATGTTTAACTCTTATTGTATTTTTAATAGGGCTGTTTTATTTTCTTATTCAAAACAGGAAAAAGATGTTAATTCAGCAATTCTGGGGTTATTCGACATGGAGGATAGTATTATCAGTGCCAAGAGAGTTTTTCCATTTCTTTATCTTCATAATATTATTACTTTTATGTGGGATGATAACTTTTATTTTGATTTTTAAACAAACATATTTCTTTATAGATTATATAGTAATGTTTTTTCTTACCAATGCTACAATGAGCCTTATTATTTTAATATTTACCATGATAGTAACCCGTTTTATCAAAAAATTCAATAATGCTGCTGTAAATATTAAGGGGAAATTACCTTTTAGAGAAATACAGTGGATATCGACCATTTTAAAAGCAGTAGTTTCTATTATTCTCTTTGGTGTTATGAGTTCCGCGTTATTAAATTTCCAACATTTAAGTGATAAGGTTGCTAGTTTAGAATATTGGAATCAAACAAAGGATGTTTTTAGAGTTCAAGTAGGAGTGTTAAATAGTGACTTAAATGAAAACTTAGAAGCAGACAGAGAGTTAAACAATAGACTGTTTGCTTTTTATAAGGAAATTGAGTCCAAGAATGATGCGTTTTTAATAGAAAGTGAAAATTTTCAAATGATTGATTATTTTAATGGGGAACCTATTTATCAATACATGCAACATATAGTAGATGAAAGTGAGATTTATTCCCCTGAAGGGCGAAATATAATAATAGATAAAAATTATTTAGATATCAATCCCATTCACAGTGTTAAAGATGCGTCAATAAATGATCAACTACAAAATGATGAGAACACTCTAAATATATTAGTACCAAAAAAGTATAAAGAGTGGGAATACCAAATTATTAACTCGTACAAGGAATGGTTTTATTTTCAAAAAGTCGATGTTAAGAATATGTATAATCGAGAAATCGGTTATCAATTGGATGAAACAACAAAGGAAGATTTAAATGTTAACATTATATACACTAAAACAGGTCAATATTTTTTTACTTTTAATAGCTATACGGGTGATAGTAAGAATAGAATCAAGGATCCTATCGCAGTTATATTCAACGAAAATTTAGATACCTCAAATATAGGAGCTCTTGCAACAACATCTTTATTTTTCATAGACAAGTCTAAAGGAAAAGCATTTGAAAATATTTCACCTGCACTTAATAAAACGAATGTGACTGAAGTAAATAATACTGTGTCTGTCTACAACGAAGCAAATGATATAGTCGCGGAGCAACAATGGTTATTGTTCCAGCAAAGTATAGGGTTATTTATAACTATTATTTTTTCAGTAATACTTGTTAGTACATTTATTTGGGCACATTATAGCGCTAATGCTTATCAATTGAGTTTAAAATATTTATTCGGATATTCCTTTTGGAAAAGAAATAAGAGTATAATTTTTATTTCTTTGATTTCAAACATTATTGCAGGATCACTTATATACTTACTTTATCGTATTAATTCTCTAGTAATAGCTGTTTTTTTAGTTTTAATAATTGATTTACTTGTTATAAGTTGGTTGAGTAATTATTTGAATAAAATGAATATTAATAAAGTAATAAAAGGAGAACACATATGATTGAATTAAGTAATGTAAGTAAAAGTTTTGATTAGCAGGCGGTATTAACTAATTTTTCTTTAAAGATACAAAAAAATGAATTTGTTTCTATCGTAGGTTCAAGCGGTGCTGGTAAAACGACACTTTTAAACCTAATAGGACTAATAGATAATCCTGATTCCGGAAATAGGAGAATTGCGGCTTATGAAAACCCCAGTAAAAAAGAAATCATGCAACTGAGAAGATATACTATAGGGTATATTTTTCAAAATTATGTTTTAATGGAAAATGAGACCGTTTATACAAACTTATTAATATCAAAAACATATAATAAAAATTTTAGTGAAGAAATGTTAAAAACCACCCTAGAGAAAGTTGGGTTAGATTCTACTTACTTAAATAGAAAAGTATATAAGTTAAGTGGTGGTGAACAACAGAGACTAGCGATTGCTAGGGTAATGTTAAAGCCATGTGAAATGATATTAGCAGATGAGCCAACTGGAAATTTAGACAGTTTAAACAAAAAACGAATCTTATCTCTGTTTCGCCAACTGCAAAGTTTAGGTAAAACTATTGTTTGTGTAACTCACGATAAGGAATTTGCAGATAGTTCGGACAGAATTATCGAATTAAACTAAGAGGGAAGTGCTGGGTTGATTAATATTGTTGGAGTAACATTATTAAACTGCATCTTAATTATTTTTACGGTGTTAGTACAAAAACTAATCTATCGTACGCTCTTATTAAACTACAATAGCTTGATCGTATACTGGGGTATATTTGTTTGTGTATTTTTCTTTTTAAATCTAATTACAAACATAATAATTCTTAAAAAAAGTAATAGATAGTAGGTGTAGGGTAGATTTGGATATCGATAAGTTAAATAGGGCATCGTGTTGATGGATGAAGTAACATTTGGTTATCAGAATGCGCTACCGTCATATTGAACAAGTCGTCCACAGTCAAGTGTATGTGACTAGGATTGTGTGTTAAATGTATTAATTTAACTCAACACGAATAGTAATCGCTTTTTTAAAAGCAAAGCTGCTAGAATAGTTTCATGGACAAACTCAAGTCGAGTTTTTTAAGAAAATTGACCATACTTGTATTGAATGTTTGTTATCATATGGTAGAGAAACATAACAGTAAAAATATAATAAATACTTTAAAAAAATGGCTGCTAACCATTATAAGTCTGGTAGCTCAAATAGAGGTTTAACCAGTGAATGGGGCGTTTCTGGTGTAACCATTTATGTCTGGATGAAAAGATAGACTCCAATAAAAACGGAGGATGGATCAATTGTAACAGTCAATGAAAAGGCTAAATAAAAGAGTGATGTTTGACAAATTACTTACTAATGTATGATGTTAGGCATCTAACATATTAGTAGGTGATTTTTTTGTCTTTGTATGAACAGGTTAAGCGCATTAATGAAGCAGAATATATGATAAACCGTTTGATATATAAACATTACAAACAATATTTAAATAGCGGCATCACAACACAGCAGGCGGTTGTATTAGATATTGTGTATTTAGCCAAGCGTATTACGGTCGGTGAAATTGCCGTTGAGATGGACAATAGTTCTAGCGCAGTCAGTCAATTAGTTGCAAAATTGGAAAAGAATCTATATATCAAACGAGAAATTAATCCGCAACATCGACGTGAAATATTTATCACGTTAGATGAAAAGGGATTGGAGTATTTTTCTAAGCAAGAGTATGTAGAACAGCAAATAGCAGATGAAATATACAGCAAACTTACATCAAATGAAATAGACGAATTAGAACGCATTGTTGAAAAATTAAAGAAGATTGCGATGGAGGAATTATAGAAATTCCTTCATGTTTAATGCATTAGATATCTAAATTATTTAGGTGGTTAATTAGTGGGTGTGCTTAAAAATATCTCGTTTAGCGGTGCAGTGTATTATGAAAAGAATGGACAGATTAAGCACTATTATTATGGTTATCAAGACCTCGAAAAGAAGCAACCTCTAAAACAATTCGAAGCACAAGGTCAAACGTATGATTGTGAGAAGTAACAATATATAAAGGTTCTTGATGACCCAACTCTACACGAACATGAGTGAATCATCTACAAAAGATATAGGATGATTATAAGAACATAAGATAGTAGTCAGTCCTTTTAAAAGGAATAGGTCTAAATAGGGAATCCCTTTACGTGCGCATGATATCTTATATATTGAATGGCATATAGACTACATACGTAAGAGAAATAAGGGAGGAACGTGATGTTCTCTTTCTCGGTATAAGGGAAAAAACTTGTTTCGGCCTCGTGCTAAGTGGACTTGGAATCCATTGGTATAGCCATCTTTCTTAGTTTCCTTCAACTGTTGGAGTGGGAAATTCGAAACCCCGATGGAGCGGATTTTCCTTTCATCCTTCGGCGTAGTTCATCAGGGCAATAAATATCATGCAGACTAATATAGTCGATGTGCAGGCGGCGTAAGCTATCTTCTTCAGTCTGCTTCAAGAATGCCGGAGAATGATCTGTTTTCATCTTATCCCCTGCAAACTTGTGCGCTCCCTTTGTCGCAAGGACAATGTCTTCACGCTTGCATTCTTCGATCACTTCCCCTGTCAATTCATCAGAACGCCCTCGTTCATATAAAATGCCGTGTCGATCAGTTTGACGCCTTGTTCTAAGTCGGTGCAGATGATGTCCTTCCTCCAGTATATGAAGATAAATAGTATGAATCCCTGCCCCACATAATAGTGGGGAAACAACTGAAGTCCTGCTATGTGGGTGATATTAGAGGGGACTTCGCTTTTGAAGGTGTGATGATAGCATTCAATCTGTTGGTGCTATAATGAAAAAATAGTATTATGTTGGAGTGGGGAGGTTTCACTTTGAAGAGGAAGCTGCTAAAGCCGGCTGTTGAGCTAGTGGATCAAAAAGGTTGGAAGTTTACTATGGACGATATAGCAGCAAAGGCAGGGATCAGCCAAAATCTTGCAAGAAGTTTTAGAGGCGATGGCCGAAATTGTAGTGAATTGAATGAAAAATACGAGGGAGTGAAGCATATGTCTTGGTTGTATTTAGCCGCCGCTATCTTATTTGAAATCATAGGGACGGTGGCGATGAAGCTGTCGCAAGGGTTTACAAAAGGGATTCCTTCTATCTTAATGGTTGTCTTTTACATACTGGCTTTTGCTTGTTTAAATTTTTCCCTAAGAGCCGTTCCGGTCAGTGTGGCCTACGCCATCTGGTCAGGGGTTGGCACAGCTGCCATTGCTGTGATCGGCTATTTCGCATTTAAAGAGTCATTAACAGTGATGAAAATCAGCGGCATTTTCCTCATCATTCTTGGAGTCGTGCTGCTGAATGTGAATGCAGGACAAAGTCAAGAACAAGGGGGATCACAAGAGACTCACTTGAAATCATAAGGTTACGCCCGTTCAGCCGCCTCACTGGCAAGCTCGGGCGTTTTTTTTGTATGAGAAAAAGCTGTTTGGCTGTATTCTTCTGCATCGAAAGGAGCTAGCAGTGCGAACGGCGGAAGTTCTAGTCTGTGAAAAAGTCAGCTCCGTCATTCATAATCCGTTGCTTTGTCCCATATGATGGCATCAGGAAGAAATTAAGTAAGCCTTCAAGCAGCGGGGCTTTCTTTCACCGCCCGCTGATGAAAAAAACAAAGGCTTAGCATCGCAGCGCCTTTGTAGCCTGCATCGTGCGGGCCGGAACAAATCGAGCATTAAGTGCCGTGATCTTTCACGTAGTTTTTCGGTTCCCTGCGTTACCCTTGAAGTGGGAGTTTTGCGGTATCTTACATGCATGATAAAGGTGGGATGGATGTGAAAAAATGGCGAGCTTGGCTGGCTTTTTTCTTAACGGGAGCGGCACTTATTTTTATTTTTCAATGGGTGATGGTGGACGAAAAATCCTGGGTGCCATGGAATCTTCCGCTTGCGGGGAAAACGATTTATTTAGATGCCGGTCATGGCGGTCCCGACGGAGGAGCAGGAGATAAGGAGGCGCTCGAGAAGGATATCGCGCTTCAAGTAGCTGAAAAGGTGCGCGATTATTTGCAAGAGCAAGGGGCTGTTGTGCTGATGACTAGGGAAAGTGACAAAGACTTAGCCGATCCGGATACGAAAAGATTCCGCGCTCGAAAAACGGAAGATTTAAAGAAGCGTTTGAGCTTAATTAACGAATCCAAAGCGGACATGTTTTTAAGCATTCATTTAAACGCCATCCCCTCGCCGAAATGGCGGGGAGCGCAGACTTTTTTTATGCCCAGCCTGCAAGAAAATAAAGAACTCGCCAAGTGCATTCAGGATGAAATTGTGCTGAATTTGGAAAACACAACGAGAGTGGCCAAGGCAATCAATCATGTGTATTTGCTGAAACACGCCAACAAACCGGGAGCTTTAGTGGAAATCGGGTTTTTGTCCAATCCCGATGAAAAGCGGGAGCTGATGGCAGAGGATTATCAAGAAAAGGTGGCCGCTTCCATTTATAAAGGTGTGCTTCGTTATTTAGATAAACAGCAGGAAGGGTAGCTCTCATTGCGAGCGCTATCCTTCTTTTGACGGATTGAAATATGTTATACTGGATCACGAAAGAAATCGATCTTAAGAAGGATGGTGCATAGCGTGGTAACAGAAGCACAAGTTCGGGAGCTTCTCGGTCAAATGGAAGATCCTTTCTTACATAAAACATTAGCAGAGACGAACGGAATTGTAGAAGTCAAAATCAAGGAAGAGAAGCAGCATGTCAGCGTGAAGGTGGCCATTGCCCAAACTGGGACAGCGGAGCAATTACAGCTGCAAATGCAAATTGTGAACGCGCTGAAAGAAGCCGGTGCGCAAACAGTTGGGATTCGCTTTTCCGAGCTTCCAGAAGAGGTCTTAGCGAAATTCCGCCAAGAGGGCGGAAATCAGGATCAAGGTCTGCTTTCTCCAGCCAGCCAAACGCAGATTATTGCGATTGCTAGCGGAAAAGGAGGCGTTGGAAAATCCACTGTCTCTGTGAACCTGGCGGTGGCACTGGCTCGTTTAGGAAAGAAAGTAGGGTTGGTTGATGCCGACATTTACGGATTCAGTGTGCCGGATATGATGGGGATCATGCAGCGCCCTGTTGTGCGCGGAGACAAAATTATTCCGGTTGAACGTTTTGGAGTTCAAGTGATTTCCATGGGATTCTTCGTAGAGGACAACGCGCCCGTTATTTGGCGCGGACCTATGCTTGGGAAAATGCTGAATAACTTTTTCAACGAAGTAGAGTGGGGAGAGCTGGATTATCTGTTGCTTGATCTGCCTCCTGGAACTGGCGACGTCGCGTTAGATGTGCACTCTATGATTCCTCATTCTAAGGAAATCATCGTTTCCACCCCGCACCCGACCGCCGCTTTCGTTGCGGCCCGTGCCGGCGCGATGGCTCTGCAAACGGAACACGAAATCATCGGCGTGATCGAGAACATGGCGTATTTTGAAAGCGAGACAACCGGCGAGAAGGAATATGTCTTTGGGCGCGGAGGCGGAGATAAACTGGCAGAGGAGCTTCGGACGGACGTGCTGGGCAGACTGCCGCTGCAGCAGCCTGATTGGAATGAAGAGGAGTTCGCTCCTTCTGTTTATGCAGAAGACCATAAACTAGGTATCATTTATAAAGACATTGCTCAGAATGTCATGAAAAAGTTGGAAAACCAATAATAAAAGGGTGGACAGCAGCTAACTTGCTCTCGCTGCTTGTCCACCTCTTTTCTTGTTCTGGGTAAGACAGCTAATCATTGTCCGCCTGTATTCTGCTGCTTCCCTTCCTCGCTGCCTTTTTTCTCTTTGCCGCTCTCAGCTTGCTCGCTGGCGGCTTTCAGCAATATTTCTTGGATTTTTGCCTGGTAAAGCGGGCTTTCGAAATTTTCATTCATCACGCTTTGCAAATGCTTGCGGTATTCTTTGCTTTTTAACAGCTTGGTGATATTTTTTTCGGATTCAGGATCTTTTAAAATCGCCAGCATCATTTCTTGATATTGAGGGTCCTTCATCAGAGCTTTTAATAGCTCTTCATGCTCTTTCTTCATACTTTTGGCAACTGCTGAGGCAAAGGCGGGATCTTTAAAGGATTCCTTCCAAAACTTCTTTCCTTTATCAGACAGCAAGGTGTTCTCGATGGTTTGTGAGACGATTTTTTGATCCATGACGAGCTGCTGCTTGATTTTTTCGTCTTTCATCATTTCCTGCATGGCTTTTTTTCCGTCATCCGTTTTTAGTATATCAACGACCATTTTCTTCGTTGCTTCATAATCCATATTCGCATTTCCTACATCCGTTGTTCCGCCCCCGCATGCGGTTAAAGTGAGCGTGAGCAGGAGGAGCGGCAAAGCGTGTTTCATCATGAGGAAGCTCCTTTCTTTCCCATGCTTTTTCTTACTGTTAATATGAGCAAAGCACAGGAAAATATACAACCGCGCCATCAACCTTTACCTAGCTTTTTCTTATGGTCGTTGATACAATCAAAAGAGCATAACTATATAGTTGGGGGTAAGAGTGTGACCATCCGAAGTTGGGTTAAGTTTTTTGTACATACATTAATCATCGGCGGACTTGCCGCTGGAATCGTCGGCCTGTTCATTCGCTGGGATGAATTATCTCCTTTGATGTCGAAGGGAGACTGGACGGATGTGTTTTCGATTGTTGTATGGCATATTGCTGTTGGCTTTACTTTCAGTGTCATCAGTCAAATGGGCTATTTTGCTTATTTAACTGTTCATCAGTTTGGGGTAGGAATGTTTCGCTCTTTTTGGACGAGTGTCCAATTGTTATTGATTGCTTTCGTATTATTCGATCTTGTTTATTTCCGCTTCCAAGCTTTTGCTGATAAAGGAGAGTCCTTGGTGCCATACCTCTCATTAGCAGGCTTTTTGCTTGTTGTTGGCCTTGTGACTGCTGCGCTGAAAGCGAAACAGACGCAAAAAAAGGTGTTCATTTCCGCGCTGTTCTTTATGGTCGTGTTAACAGTGCTCGAATGGCTGCCCGTATTGCAAGTCAACGACAAAAAATGGCTGTATATCATGCTGCTAACCCTGCTGCCCTGCAATGCCTTTCAGCTGCTGTTTCTGCCCAAGTACAATCAGCAAGCTAAACAAAAAAGCGGCGCTTAAGAGACCCGCTTTTTTGTCATTTGATCATTGAGGCTGAACATTAGTTGATGAGCTTCGTTTCAGCTGTTCCGTTGGCGATTAATTCAGATACAGTGACGATCTTGCTGCGGGCTGATAAATAGTCGATGGCTTCGGGCAGGAGTTCGTTTGTTTGTTTAGCTGAATCCGAAGCGTGCAGGAAGATAATATCTCCTGGTCCCGCTTCTTTTATTTTGGCCAAAATCCGGGCGGCGCCGGGGTTTTTCCAATCCTTCGTATCAACGCTCCAGTGCACATAGGTCATTCCCATCTGATCAGCGATATTCACCACCTCTTGATTAAAATGGCCTGTCGGTGCCCGCATCAGCTTGATATCCTCTATTTGCAGTTTTTTAAACACCTCTTGCGCTTTCAGGATATCCCTTTTGATTTCTTCAGCGGTTAACGCAGTGTAATCAACATATTGATAGCCGAGTAAGCCGATGTCATAATGATGTTTCTTCATCTTTTTTATTAAATCGGGATGGCGCTCTGCCCATGAACCAGATAAGAAAAAGGTGGCTTTTGTTTTATGGCGAATGAGCGTCTGGACAATCTTTTCGGCTTTTTCATCGCCCCAGCCAATATCAAAAGTTAGAGCGATCCCTTTTTCACCTTTATAAATGGCTTTCGGTGTCTCCTTTGAAGAGAAAACGGGGATGCTCAGAAAGTTTTGTGTAAATAATAAAAGAGCGGTAAAAAAGGAAACAGACAGTAAAAGCAAAAAGCGCTTAGCTTTCTTGGCGTTTAAAGAATAAAAGAAAGTCATGCTCTCCCCCCGGTTCAATGGTCTTAATCATTTTTATGAGCATGTACATAAATAATATGACAAACAAATTGAGCCGGCGAATAGCATAGAGATATAAAGTGAATACAACGGAAAATGGGTGATGAAATGCTTGCGCTGTTAATTAATGAAGAAGAAAAGCGGGAAATTTACTATTTAATAAAAAGGGAAATGGACGAGATCCTGTTTGATTGGGGCGATACGCGAATAGATATAGCCGTTAAGCAATCCATGAAAAAGAAGTACGACCGGCTGTTTGAACTGTTCAAGCGGGTTGCTTCAGAGAGAGAATGCTTGGAATATCTAGGCTACCAAAAAAGTATGACAAAAAAATATAAATAAATCATTGACTTCAAAAAAGGATCATGATAAATTATTAAATGTCGCTAAAACAACAGCAAAAAATAAATTTTAAAAAAACGATTGACTTTCACACAGAACAGATGTTAATATGAGAAAGTCGCTGTTAACGACACCGAATGAAATTGATCCTTGAAAACTGAACAAAATAAACGTCAACGTTAATTCAATTTATTATTATGAGCTAAGCAAACAATCTTATCGGAGAGTTTGATCCTGGCTCAGGACGAACGCTGGCGGCGTGCCTAATACATGCAAGTCGAGCGGACTTAGCGGGAGCTTGCTCCTGCTTAAGTCAGCGGCGGACGGGTGAGTAACACGTGGGTAACCTGCCTGTAAGACGGGGATAACTCCGGGAAACCGGGGCTAATACCGGATAAGTTCTTTCTTCGCATGAAGGAAGATTGAAAGGCGGCTTCGGCTGTCGCTTACAGATGGACCCGCGGCGCATTAGCTAGTTGGTGAGGTAACGGCTCACCAAGGCGACGATGCGTAGCCGACCTGAGAGGGTGATCGGCCACACTGGGACTGAGACACGGCCCAGACTCCTACGGGAGGCAGCAGTAGGGAATCTTCCGCAATGGACGAAAGTCTGACGGAGCAACGCCGCGTGAGTGAAGAAGGTTTTCGGATCGTAAAGCTCTGTTGTCAGGGAAGAACAAGTGTCGGAGTAACTGCCGGCACCTTGACGGTACCTGACCAGAAAGCCACGGCTAACTACGTGCCAGCAGCCGCGGTAATACGTAGGTGGCAAGCGTTGTCCGGAATTATTGGGCGTAAAGCGCGCGCAGGCGGTCTTTTAAGTCTGATGTGAAAGCCCACGGCTCAACCGTGGAGGGTCATTGGAAACTGGAAGACTTGAGTGCAGAAGAGAAGAGCGGAATTCCACGTGTAGCGGTGAAATGCGTAGAGATGTGGAGGAACACCAGTGGCGAAGGCGGCTCTTTGGTCTGTAACTGACGCTGAGGCGCGAAAGCGTGGGGAGCGAACAGGATTAGATACCCTGGTAGTCCACGCCGTAAACGATGAGTGCTAAGTGTTGGAGGGTTTCCGCCCTTCAGTGCTGCAGCTAACGCATTAAGCACTCCGCCTGGGGAGTACGGCCGCAAGGCTGAAACTCAAAGGAATTGACGGGGGCCCGCACAAGCGGTGGAGCATGTGGTTTAATTCGAAGCAACGCGAAGAACCTTACCAGGTCTTGACATCCTCTGACCGCTCTGGAGACAGAGCTTTCCCCTTCGGGGGACAGAGTGACAGGTGGTGCATGGTTGTCGTCAGCTCGTGTCGTGAGATGTTGGGTTAAGTCCCGCAACGAGCGCAACCCTTGATCTTAGTTGCCAGCATTCAGTTGGGCACTCTAAGGTGACTGCCGGTGACAAACCGGAGGAAGGTGGGGATGACGTCAAATCATCATGCCCCTTATGACCTGGGCTACACACGTGCTACAATGGATGGTACAAAGGGCTGCAAGACCGCGAGGTTTAGCCAATCCCATAAAACCATTCTCAGTTCGGATTGCAGGCTGCAACTCGCCTGCATGAAGCCGGAATCGCTAGTAATCGCGGATCAGCATGCCGCGGTGAATACGTTCCCGGGCCTTGTACACACCGCCCGTCACACCACGAGAGTTTGCAACACCCGAAGTCGGTGGGGTAACCCTTACGGGAGCCAGCCGCCTAAGGTGGGGCAGATGATTGGGGTGAAGTCGTAACAAGGTAGCCGTATCGGAAGGTGCGGCTGGATCACCTCCTTTCTAAGGATAACGGAAAGTAAGAACGCTGTTCTTACTCCAACGAAACGTGACGTTTTATTTTGTTCAGTTTTGAAGGATGAATGCCTTCAAAAGATCAACATTGTTCTTTGAAAACTGGATAATATCGTATAAAGTAACCAAGCAATACCGAGTAATCGCCATTTTAGGTTAAGTTAGAAAGGGCGCACGGTGGATGCCTTGGCACTAGGAGCCGATGAAGGACGGGACTAACACCGATATGCTTCGGGGAGCTGTAAGTAAGCTTTGATCCGGAGATTTCCGAATGGGGAAACCCGCTGTTCGTAATGGAACAGCATCCCTGTCTGAATCCATAGGACAGGAGAAGGCACACCCGGGGAACTGAAACATCTCAGTACCTGGAGGAAGAGAAAGCAAACGCGATTCCCTGAGTAGCGGCGAGCGAAACGGGAACAGCCCAAACCAGAAGGCTTGCCTTCTGGGGTTGTAGGACACTCTATATGGAGTTACAAAAGAGCGGCATAAGCGAAGCGGTCTGGAAAGGCCCATCAGAGAAGGTAACAATCCTGTAGCTGAAATGCCTCTCTCTCCTGAGTGGATCCTGAGTACGGCGGAACACGTGAAATTCCGTCGGAATCCGGGAGGACCATCTCCCAAGGCTAAATACTCCCTAGTGACCGATAGTGAACCAGTACCGTGAGGGAAAGGTGAAAAGCACCCCGGAAGGGGAGTGAAAGAGATCCTGAAACCGTGTGCCTACAAGTAGTCAGAGCCCATTTATGGGTGATGGCGTGCCTTTTGTAGAATGAACCGGCGAGTTGCGATTTCATGCGAGGTTAAGCCGAGAAGGCGGAGCCGCAGCGAAAGCGAGTCTGAACAGGGCGAATGAGTATGAGGTCGCAGACCCGAAACCAGGTGATCTACCCATGTCCAGGGTGAAGGTAAGGTAACACTTACTGGAGGCCCGAACCCACGCACGTTGAAAAGTGCGGGGATGAGGTGTGGGTAGCGGTGAAATTCCAATCGAACCTGGAGATAGCTGGTTCTCTCCGAAATAGCTTTAGGGCTAGCCTCAAGGGAAGAGTCTTGGAGGTAGAGCACTGTTTGGACTAGGGGCCCCCATCGGGTTACCGAATTCAGACAAACTCCGAATGCCAAAGACTTATCCTTGGGAGTCAGACTGCGAGTGATAAGATCCGCAGTCAAGAGGGAAACAGCCCAGACCGCCAGCTAAGGTCCCCAAGTATACGTTAAGTGGAAAAGGATGTGGAGTTGCTTAGACAACCAGGATGTTGGCTTAGAAGCAGCCACCATTTAAAGAGTGCGTAATAGCTCACTGGTCGAGTGACTCTGCGCCGAAAATGTACCGGGGCTAAACGTATCACCGAAGCTGCGGATGGACACCAATCGGTGTCCGTGGTAGGAGAGCGTTCTAAGGGCGGAGAAGCCAGACCGGAAGGACTGGTGGAGCGCTTAGAAGTGAGAATGCCGGTATGAGTAGCGAAAGAAGGGTGAGAATCCCTTCCACCGAATGCCTAAGGTTTCCTGAGGAAGGCTCGTCCTCTCAGGGTTAGTCGGGACCTAAGCCGAGGCCGACAGGCGTAGGCGATGGAGAACAGGTTGATATTCCTGTACCACCTCTTTACCATTTGAGCAATGGGGGGACGCAGGAGGATAGGGCAAGCGCGCGGCTGGATATGCGCGTCCAAGCAGTTAGGCCGGTGACGAGGCAAATCCCGTCACCATACAGGCGGAGCTGTGACGGCGAGGGAAATAAAGTACCGAAGTTCCTGATTCCACACTGCCAAGAAAAGCCTCTAGCGAGGTAACAGGTGCCCGTACCGCAAACCGACACAGGTAGGCGAGGAGAGAATCCTAAGGTGAGCGAGTGAACTCTCGTTAAGGAACTCGGCAAAATGACCCCGTAACTTCGGGAGAAGGGGTGCTCTTTGAGGTGAATAGCCTCGAGGAGCCGCAGTGAATAGGCCCAGGCGACTGTTTAGCAAAAACACAGGTCTCTGCGAAGCCGTAAGGCGAAGTATAGGGGCTGACGCCTGCCCGGTGCTGGAAGGTTAAGGGGAGCGCTTAGCATTAGCGAAGGTGTGAACTGAAGCCCCAGTAAACGGCGGCCGTAACTATAACGGTCCTAAGGTAGCGAAATTCCTTGTCGGGTAAGTTCCGACCCGCACGAAAGGCGTAACGATCTGGGCACTGTCTCAACGAGAGACTCGGTGAAATTATAGTACCTGTGAAGATGCAGGTTACCCGCGACAGGACGGAAAGACCCCGTGGAGCTTTACTGCAGCCTGATATTGAATTTCGGCACAGCTTGTACAGGATAGGTAGGAGCCTTTGAAACCGGAGCGCCAGCTTCGGTGGAGGCGCTGGTGGGATACTACCCTGGCTGTGTTGAACTTCTAACCCGCACCCCTGATCGGGGTGGGAGACAGTGTCAGGCGGGCAGTTTGACTGGGGCGGTCGCCTCCTAAAAGGTAACGGAGGCGCCCAAAGGTTCCCTCAGAATGGTTGGAAATCATTCGCAGAGTGTAAAGGCACAAGGGAGCTTGACTGCGAGACCTACAAGTCGAGCAGGGACGAAAGTCGGGCTTAGTGATCCGGTGGTTCCGCATGGAAGGGCCATCGCTCAACGGATAAAAGCTACCCCGGGGATAACAGGCTTATCTCCCCCAAGAGTCCACATCGACGGGGAGGTTTGGCACCTCGATGTCGGCTCATCGCATCCTGGGGCTGTAGTCGGTCCCAAGGGTTGGGCTGTTCGCCCATTAAAGCGGTACGCGAGCTGGGTTCAGAACGTCGTGAGACAGTTCGGTCCCTATCCGTCGCGGGCGCAGGAAATTTGAGAGGAGCTGTCCTTAGTACGAGAGGACCGGGATGGACGCACCGCTGGTGTACCAGTTGTCTTGCCAAAGGCATCGCTGGGTAGCTATGTGCGGACGGGATAAGTGCTGAAAGCATCTAAGCATGAAGCCCCCCTCAAGATGAGATTTCCCATAGCGCAAGCTAGTAAGATCCCTGAAAGATGATCAGGTAGATAGGTTCGAGGTGGAAGCGTGGCGACACGTGAAGCTGACGAATACTAATCGATCGAGGACTTAACCAACGAAAAGCGAAAGCGGCCGATCAGACTCGGCAGGCATAAGACGGACCGCCAAAGTGGCGTTCTTGGCCACACAGGCGTGACGGCTTATGACCGAGAGTCTGGCCGCTGCAGCTGGACAACGAAAAGCGGAAGGCGCTCGTCCAGCGGCGACAAGCACAAGATCAGCTGACTGAAGGTTGTTTTTGAACCTTGAAGACAGATGAGCTTGTGACCTCGAGCCGCTAGCGCCTGCAGCTAGACAAAACGAAAAGCGGAAGGCGCTCATTCAGTCCCTTCTGCTGGGCAGCACAAACAATGGCACGGTATAGCAGGTTACAATAGATATTATCCAGTTTTGAAAGAATAAAAATTATAATAAAAAAGCTTGCAAAGCAATAAGATTTTGTTATAATAAACCTTGTCTTTAATGGTCTGGTGGCGATAGCGAAGAGGTCACACCCGTTCCCATCCCGAACACGGAAGTTAAGCTCTTCAGCGCCGATGGTAGTTGGGGTTTTCCCCCTGTGAGAGTAGGACGCTGCCAGGCGATTGGACAACCATTCCGCAGTAGCTCAGTGGTAGAGCAATCGGCTGTTAACCGATCGGTCGTAAGTTCGAATCTTACCTGCGGAGCCATTGCTTCCATAGCTCAGCAGGTAGAGCACTTCCATGGTAAGGAAGAGGTCACCGGTTCGAGCCCGGTTGGAAGCTTACTATTTTTTAAAAGAGTTGGCCCGTTGGTCAAGTGGTTAAGACACCGCCCTTTCACGGCGGTAACACGGGTTCGAATCCCGTACGGGTCACCATTTACGGAGGATTAGCTCAGCTGGGAGAGCATCTGCCTTACAAGCAGAGGGTCGGCGGTTCGATCCCGTCATCCTCCACCATGTGAAGTGCCGGTGTAGCTCAACTGGTAGAGCAACTGACTTGTAATCAGTAGGTTGGGGGTTCAAGTCCTCTTGCCGGCACCACTTATTTATTGGAGGGGTAGCGAAGCGGCCAAACGCGGCGGACTGTAAATCCGCTCCTTCGGGTTCGGCAGTTCGAATCTGCCCCCCTCCACCATTTCCCATACATATTTGTGCGTACTTTGCTGACTATTTATAAATATTGGGCTATAGCCAAGCGGTAAGGCAGCGGATTTTGATTCCGTCATTCGAAGGTTCGAATCCTTCTAGCCCAGCCATTGCCGGAGCCATTAGCTCAGTTGGTAGAGCATCTGACTTTTAATCAGAGGGTCGAAGGTTCGAGTCCTTCATGGCTCACTTCTCAAAAGCTGTTTAATCACACAATGATTAAACAGCTTTTTTGTGCGGAAAGAAGAATAAATATTCAGAAATTTGTTTGGTTGAGTCACGCTGGAGGTTCTTAGTACAATAAAGCTAACATCCAAAGGGGAGTGATTGGAGTGACCAGAAAAATAGGACTTATCGGAGTGCCGATGGATCTTGGCCAGCTGCGTAGAGGAGTCGATATGGGACCGAGCGCCATCCGCTATGCTGGTGTATTGGAAAGAATCCAAGCGCTGGGAATCGATGTGGAGGATTGCGGTGATATAGAGATTAATAGAAGCCATCCGGCTGGGGCGGAATCTATTCATCTAAAAAATGTAAAGGCTGTAACAGAAGCAAATGCCAAGCTTGCCTGTAAAGTGGATGAAGTTATACAGTCGGGACGTTTTCCGCTTGTGCTCGGCGGTGATCACAGTGTTGCGATCGGCACGTTAGCCGGAACAGCCAAGCACTATCAAAACCTGGGTGTTATTTGGTATGATGCCCATGGAGATTTAAATACACCCGAAACGTCCCCTACTGGAAATATTCACGGCATGTCGCTGGCGGTTAGTTTAGGCATTGGCCACAAAGATTTGGCCGAAATCCATGGATACTCGCCTAAAATAAAGCCGGAGAATATTGTAATTATTGGCGCCCGGGCGCTTGATCCAGGAGAAAAAGCTTTAATCAACGAGCTGGGGATTCAAGTGTATACTATGCATGAAGTAGATCGTCTCGGCATGACAGCCGTCATGAAAGAAGCGATTGCTTATTTAGCGGATAAAGTGGATGCCGTTCATTTATCGTTAGATTTGGATGGACTGGACCCGATGGATGCTCCGGGGGTCGGTACGCCAGTAAATGGGGGGATAACCTATAGAGAAAGCCACTTAGCGATGGAAATGCTGGAAGAGAGCGGTTTGATTACATCCGCGGAGTTTGTAGAAGTCAATCCGATCCTTGATGAAAGAAACAAAACAGCTTCAGTGGCTGTCGCGTTAATCGGCTCTTTACTGGGGGAAAAGCTGCTGTAACAGATAATTATATAGCCTTCTTCCTTATTTCTTCATCTCGTATTCATTTAATAACTCATCCAGCTTCGTGCTTATTTCAACGACTTTCGTATCAGAAAATGAGGTTTTCATCGCTAACAAGACCATTTTATTTCGATATTGTTCAATTTCATTCAAGATGTCCGGTGTCGTCGGCATCATATTTGTCACCCCTGTCTAATGAAAGATTTAAAACCATCATACCCGATTTGAAGACCATGCAAACAGCTTTTTCAAGCATATCTTCAGTCTGCTAGAATAGAAGATGGTTTGTTGGAAGGATGATGATTCTAAAGCAATAAAATTTTGAAACCTTTTGGTGGCATAATCGTATATAATGTTACCTGCCAGGGCGGAGGTAAAAGAGCAATGGAGTTAATAGTGCATAGAAGAATTAAACAAGTGCTTAAAGGGGATCAGAACGCGTTTGGTGAGATTGTTGAATTTTATAAAGATAAAGTGTATCAAATTTGCTTCCGGATGCTGTGGGACCGGCATGAGGCGGAAGATGCAGCTCAGGAAGCCTTTATTAAAGCTTTCATCAATATCCACACCTACGATCCCAAAAGGAAATTTGCAACATGGCTGTACAGAATAGCCACCAACCTTTGTATTGACCGAATTCGTAAAAAAAAGCCCGATTATCATCTGGATGCAGAAATAACTGGCACAGAAGGACTCAATATGTATTCTCAGATTTCCTCAGGCGATAGGCTTCCTGAAGAGGAAGTGGAGAGCTTGGAATTGCAGGAAACGATTCAAAAGGCGATTTTTAGACTGCCGGAAAAGTACCGTTCTGTGATCGTCCTCAAGTATATTGAAGAGCTGCCGCTGCAGGAAATTGCCGATATTTTGGATTTGCCTCTGGGCACCGTGAAAACAAGAGTGCATCGGGGACGTGAAGCACTTCGAAAATATTTACGGAATTTGTAATCGAAGGGATGTGTACGATGATGGCTTCTTGTCCAAAACATATTGTAGAATTTATGCATAGTCACTTAGATGGAGAGCTTGATACGGGGCAGCTGCAAGAGCTGAAAAGCCATTTAGACAGCTGCAGCAGCTGCAGGCAGCATTTTTTGGAACTGAAAAAGACCATTGCCTTTGTGCAAAGCACCTCCCATATACAGGCGCCCGCCGGGTTTACAGAAAAAGTATTATATGCCTTGCCAAAGGAAAGAAAATCCATTGGCGTGCAGCGCTGGTTCAGGCAACATCCATTTTTTACAGCAGCCTCCTTATTTCTTGTGCTCATGACAGGCGGCTTCTTTACGATGTGGCAGCAAGGGGAAGAGAAATTCGCCTTTACCAAGCATGACCAATTAGAAGTGGAGAATCACACTGTGGTTGTCCCGGCAGGAAAGAGGATAGACGGCGATATTGTTGTGGAAAATGGAGATATTCGAATAGAAGGCGAAGTAAAGGGCAATGTAACAGTCATTAACGGCGATAAATATATGGCATCTGCTGGAAAGGTGTCCGGAGAAATTGAGGAGGTTGATGAAGTGTTCGGTTGGGTGTGGTACAAAATGAAAAAAACAGCGTCGGATATATTCCAATAGGAATGGCTGTTGCTGTTTAGACAAGAGCTGGCTCCTTCCGTGCTGAGACAAGGCCAGCTCCTTTTACATTCGTCTTCCATAAAGAATGTGTTATAATGTATAAGTTAAGTCAGACACTCAGCCTCTATACGGCTACAGTCATTACATTATTGGAGGATGTAATATGCCGTTTTCAAACTTCTTTCAAGAATTTACCGTGTTGGATTATTTGTCCAATGCATTAGATATACTACTTGTATGGTTTGTTGTTTATAAATTGCTGATGGTGATACGGGGAACGAAAGCGGTTCAGCTGTTAAAAGGAATATTTGTCATCGTAGCGATCAGAAGTGCCAGTGGTTTACTGGGTTTGGATACGTTAAGCTGGATTATGGAACAAGCCTTAACATGGGGATTTTTAGCCGTTATTATTATCTTCCAGCCGGAAGTAAGAAGGGCTCTTGAACAGCTTGGGCGCGGAAGGCTGTTTGCCAGAAATATCACGCAGGAGAATGAAGAGCAGCGCAAGATGGTGGAAGCCCTTGTGAAGTCAGTTAGTTATATGGCGAAAAGACGGATCGGGGCGCTTATCTCTATTGAGAAGGAAACGGGGCTGAATGATTACATAGAAACAGGCATTATGATGAATTCAGCCATATCGTCTGAACTGCTGATCAATATATTTATTCCGAATACTCCGCTTCACGATGGGGCTGTTATTATTCAAAAGAATCAAATCTCAGCCGCAGCCTGTTACTTGCCGCTTTCAGAAAGCCCGTTTATCTCTAAGGAGCTAGGCACACGCCACCGGGCAGCTTTAGGGATAAGTGAAGTAACAGACAGCATTACGATTGTCGTCTCTGAAGAAACCGGAGCGGTATCCGTGACGAAAAACGGAGATTTATACCGCGAATTATCACCTGAGGAATTTAAGAAGCTCTTGCAGCATGAATTGCTAACCATCGAAAAGAATGATTCCTCGAACCGGTGGAGTTGGAGGGTGAAAAAGAATAATGGATAAATTTGTAGATAGCCCATGGTTTATGCGCGCCATAGCATTTTTGCTGGCTGTGTTACTTTATACATCGGTGAATTTTGATGATTTTGAACTGGACCAAAAAGCGGACAACTCATCGCGAGAAAACAGCGAGATCCTTACCGGTGTGCCGGTGCAGGCCTATTTTGATTCGGAAAATTTGTTTGTTTCTGGCTTGCCGAAGAAGGTCCAAGTAAAAATAGAAGGCCCGAAAAGCATTATAGAATCCACTAAGCGATTAAAGGAATACGAGCTTTTTGTCGATTTAACCAACTTGAGCATCGGCGAGCACCGCGTCCGGATCAAACATAAGAATTTCTCTGATAAATTAAGAGTGACCGTGCAGCCGGAAAGGGTGAATCTCACGATTGAAGAAAAGGTATCAGATCTGTTTGTGGTAGACCCGGAATTTAATGATAATTTGCTGGCAGAAGGCTACCAAGTGGAAGATCTATCTGTCGATCCGCGGCGTGTGAAAATCATTGGTCCAGAGGAAGCGATTAATAAGATTGCCTATGTTAAAGCCACGCTTGATGCTAAGCAAAAGGTGGATAAAGAAACAACCGGCACCGCCAAAGTCCAGGTGCTTGACAGCGAGCTCAACAAGCTGGACGTCAAAGTCGAGCCGGAGACCGTTCAAGTATCCATTACTGTGAAGAATCCAAGCAAGAAAATCAAGTTGGATGTGTTTCCAAAGGGAACGCCGCCTAAGGGAGTAACCGTCACGGGAATTGAACCTGAAACAGAAGAGCTGACCATCTATGGGAAAGAATCCATATTGGAAGAGATAGAAGAACTGATGGTTCCCATTGATGTGAGCGACATCCGGAAAAGCACAACGGTGAAGGTTCCTATTGAATTGGCAGAGGGATTAAATTTTGTATCCCCGCAAACCATTAAAGTAAAAGTAACAGCAGAGGGAAGTCCGGAAAGTAAACCGGAAGAAGAAACCAATGAATAAGCTTTGTTTTCTATTAGGCAAATAAAGGAGAGAGTCTATTAATGGGTAAGTATTTTGGGACAGACGGAGTCAGAGGAGTAGCGAATGCGGAACTTACTCCAGAGTTAGCCTTTAAGTTGGGAAGATTTGGAGGGTACGTTTTAACGAAAAACGCAGAACGTCCAAAGGTCTTAGTCGGTCGGGATACACGCATCTCTGGCCCTATGCTTGAAGGTGCCCTAGTAGCCGGTCTATTGTCAATTGGAGCGGAAGTGATGCGCTTGGGAGTGATTTCTACACCAGGTGTCGCTTACTTAACAAAAGCGATGGATGCTCAAGCGGGTGTCATGATCTCTGCTTCTCATAATCCGGTCGCAGATAACGGCATTAAATTCTTTGGATCAGACGGATTTAAGCTGTCGGATGAACAAGAAGCGGAAATTGAAGCGCTGCTTGATCAAGAAGAAGATACGTTGCCGCGCCCAACCGGCGGAGAGCTTGGCCAGCTGAACGACTATTTTGAAGGCGGCCAAAAATATATCCAGTACTTGAAACAGTCCGTTGATGAAGATTTTTCCAATATCCATGTCGCGTTAGATTGCGCACACGGAGCAACTTCTTCTTTAGCGACTCATTTGTTTGCTGATCTGGAAGCGGATATTTCCACAATGGGGACTTCCCCGGACGGCCTGAATATTAATGATGGAGTCGGGTCTACTCATCCGGAAGCCTTGGCCGCGTTTGTGAAGGAGAAGGGAGCCGATATTGGTCTGTCTTTTGACGGCGATGGCGACCGCTTAATTGCTGTGGACGAAAAAGGAAACATTGTAGACGGCGATCAAATCATGTACATTTGCGCGAACTACTTAAATAAAGAAGGCCAGCTGAAGGATTCTGTTGTCGTGTCTACGGTGATGAGCAATCTTGGCTTCTATAAAGGTTTAGAAGAGCATGGCATTCAAAGCGTGCAAACGGCTGTCGGTGACCGCTATGTCGTGGAAGCGATGAAAAAGCATAATTACAATCTTGGCGGAGAGCAGTCGGGGCATATCATTTTCCTTGATTACAACACAACGGGAGACGGGCTGTTAACAGGGCTTCAGCTTGTCAATGTTATGAAGATGACGAAAAAGCCATTATCTGAACTCGCAGCAGAGATGAAGAAATACCCGCAAATCCTTGTGAATGTCCGGGTAACGGATAAGCATAAGGTAGCGGAAAATGAAAAAGTGAAAGCCGTGATTGAAGAAGTGGAAGCGGAAATGGGCGGAAATGGCCGCGTATTAGTGCGCCCGTCTGGAACGGAGCCGCTCGTTCGCATCATGGTGGAAGCCGCAACTGAAGAGCAATGTCGAGCGTATGTAGAACGCATTGCCACCGAAGTGAAAAAAGAAATGGGATTAGAGAAGTAGGCAAGCAGTTCCCAATCGAAAGCAATGAAAAGAGGCGCAAATGCGTCTCTTTTTCATAGTTTGTTAATAGAATAGGCTTAATTTTTAAAAAGCCGAAGATGTTAGTTGACTGATGGAAAATAAGTAGTGTATGATTATCGTGTTTTATTACTTTATTGTAAAGGAGGCAGAGTAAAGGTAAGGATTATATTTCTCAAAAGCGCCTGAACTAGCGGGAGAGAGCCCAGCTAGTTGACGAGGAGGAGGTTTATCGAGCAATCGGCGGATGCCTCCCGGTTGAGCCGGCACAACCGTCAGTTCTTCCTTAAAACATAAAGGCAACTTTATGCACAAAGGGAAGGAAATGCGGCACAAAAAAGAGTGAAAAGGGAAGAGCGGTTAAGAAGCGCTCTGCTTGTTATCCCCATCTTCCACATTAGGAGGAAATTTGACATGTGCGGAATCGTTGGTTATATCGGATACAGCGATGTGAAAGAAATTTTATTAAAAGGATTGGAAAAACTGGAGTACCGCGGTTATGATTCTGCGGGAATTGCTATTCGAAATGAAGAAGGCATTCACGTTTTTAAAGAAAAAGGCCGGATTGCAGATTTAAGAAAGAGTGTTGATCCGAGCGTAGCGGCCAAGGCCGGAATTGGACATACCCGCTGGGCGACTCACGGAGCGCCAAGCAAGCTTAATGCCCATCCGCATCAGAGCGTCTCCGGCCGTTTTACCCTTGTGCATAACGGCGTCATCGAGAACTATGAGCAATTAAAGAAAGAATATTTGTTTGATACTCCACTGAAAAGTGATACGGATACAGAAGTAATCGTGCAGCTAATCGAACTTTTCGTAAATGAAGGCCTGGACACGGAAGCAGCCTTCCGAAAAACATTGAAGCTGTTGAAAGGTTCTTATGCCCTAGCGCTGTTAGACACCGAAGCGCCAGATGCAATCTTCGTAGCCAAAAATAAAAGCCCGCTGCTTGTCGGTTTAGGCGAAGGCTTTAACGTGGTGGCTTCCGATGCCATGGCGATGCTGCAGGTAACCGATCAATTCGTAGAGTTGATGGATCAAGAAATGGTCATCGTGACAAAAGAGCAAGTCACAATTCAAAATCTTGATGGTGAACGGATCACACGGGCACCTTATACAGCGGAATTAGATGCCAGCGACATTGAAAAGGGCACATATGCTCACTACATGATAAAAGAAATCGACGAGCAGCCGCTCGTTACCCGCAAGATCATTCAAGCGTACCAAAGTGAAACAGGCAAGCTATCCATCGATGCCAATATCCTTCAAGCGCTGAATGAAGCGGATCGTCTATATATCGTGGCATGCGGCACAAGCTACCACGCAGGACTCGTAGGAAAGCAATTCTTAGAGAAAATGGCAAAAATCCCGACTGAAGTTCATGTAGCGAGTGAATTTGTTTACAACATGCCAATGCTTTCTGAGAAACCTTTATTTATCTTTATTTCACAAAGCGGAGAGACAGCTGACAGCCGGGCGGTATTAGTGAAGGTGAAAGAGCTTGGCTATCAAGCATTAACAATCACCAACGTACCTGGCTCTACCCTTTCCCGTGAAGCAGACTATACATTATTGCTTCACGCCGGCCCTGAGATTGCTGTGGCCTCTACAAAGGCCTATACAGCCCAAATTGCTGTACTCGCGATCTTAGCGAACGCAGCGGCCCAATTCCGCGGCCGGGCATTAGACTTTGATCTAGTCCATGAGCTCGGCATTGTCGCCAACGCCATGGAAATCCTTTGCGATGCCAAAGAAGAGCTGGAACAAATTGCCCGAGACTATCTGGCCACGGCCCGCAATTGTTTCTTTATCGGCCGTTCTACCGACTTCTACGTTGGTCTTGAGGGCGCTTTAAAGCTGAAAGAAATTTCTTATATTCAGGCAGAAGGCTTTGCCGGAGGAGAACTCAAGCACGGCACAATCGCCCTGATCGAAGACGGCACGCCGGTCATCGCCTTGGCGACACAGGAAGGCGTTAACTTAAGCATTCGCGGCAACGTCAAAGAAGTAGCAGCCCGCGGCGCCAACCCATGCGTCATTTCCATGAAGGGACTCGAATCCGAAGACGACCGCTTCGTCATCCCGGAAGTCCATGAGCTGCTTACACCGCTCATTTCCGTTATTCCCCTTCAGCTGCTCGCTTACTACGCAGCCCTGCACCGCAACTGCGACGTCGACAAACCGCGGAACCTGGCCAAAAGCGTAACCGTGGAGTAAGCGGGAGCAAGTATATAAATGGAAATGTGGCTTTGAAATAAAGTCGTATTGTTTATAAAAGGTTTCACCGTTTTACCCCTTTAGATTACAGTAGTCTAAAGGGGTGTTTTTATGTCCAAAAGAGCCAAAACATCGCACGTTAAGAAGCGGATTAAAGAAGGCTGTGGTGTTGAATCAGAATAAAGTTTGCAGAATGAGAAAAAAGTCTGCATAAGAAGAAAAAAGTTTGCACGAAGTCTCGTGGGTGTATCCATAGTATGGGTATATTCACGGGGTTTTTTTATGT
>NZ_NJAY01000008.1 GCF_002797355.1 Bacillus xiapuensis
GGCAAATCTTTGAGCAAACTTTATTCTCATTAAAAAAGTTGGGTAATGCCTTTGAAGTCAGATGTGGCAAGGGGTGAACGTGATTCCTCGCTTCTGCAAACTTTATTCTAATTTAACATAGTTACAAAAAGTTATTTGCAGTAAATATCTTAGGTGGTAGAAGAATGATAATAATGTTCCCTTAAAATCATAAAAAAGATTGCTGAGGGATATTGAATGTGTCTAACCGGCCCGTTAGAATCGAGTTACTAAAATTCACCTTATCGTAGTAGAGGAAGTGAAAAATGACTAAACGTAATCAATCTTGGAATGAGAATAAATATAATCGGTTTATTAAAGAAGGACGGGGACAGGGAGCAGGTAAGGAATATAAACCATGGTTGACTATTCAGGATTTTCCTTCTATGGGGAGAGTATCACGAATACTAGGGTGGAAGAGTGGTAGAGTACATCATTTTTTTTCAGATTTGCAGGCTCGCTACTTTTATATGCTGGAGTGGGAAGATACAGTTGTTGACATTCGAGAACATTATCCCCTGTTGGACCTTGAAGATGCTATTCAACATAAATCAGATTTGAATTTCAAACTATTTACAGATAAAGATAGTGGATATCCATATACACTAAGCACTAATTTCCTAATAACGATAAACAGAGCAGATGGAGTTAATTTGCAATTAGCCAGAAGCATAAAAATGGCTTCGGAACTTGAGAAGAAAAAGACATTGGAAAGATTAGAGATTGAACGCCGATATTGGACGGAAAAAGGAATAGACTGGGGAGTTGTTACTCAAAAAGAAATTTCTAATGTGCTTGCAAAAAATATTGAATGGGTCCATTCCTGCTTATATTCATATGCTGAAAGAGGTTTTACACAGGATGAACTGATTTATTTAGGCAACTCTTTAATAGAAAGATTAGTAGATGCCAAGCATTCAATTAGAAAGATTACCGCTGACTTTGACAAGGAATTTAATTACGATTCAGGAACAGCGTTGTTCGTGTTTAAGTTTTTAATTGCTTCCAAACAGATTGGGATAGATATGACTAACCAAATTGACGTAAATCTATCCAATCCAACAATAGAAGTAAAGTCACGAGTTACGAATGAGGAGGTAAAAAGAAAATGCTTGTAGTTAATAATCTTATTTCCTTTCCTGATTCAGATAACGAGAAAGTAGTAGAAAGGGTATTATGGCTTAATAAAGAACATGATTATGGGTATTTTTTTAATATTCATACCACCTCTTTGCCCTATGAAAGGAATATTTCAGAAGTGGAAGAGGGGCTTAACAAGGGTAGCATAATTCTTGTTGAAAAGGACCCATTCAGTCGGTTGATAAATGAAAATGATATTCCTGAAAAACATCTGTCCTTACGTGACAGTACTTGGGAAATTATAAAGGATATTGTGAAGTTAGAGCCATTTGTCTACCACTCTGCAGAAAGAAGAAAATTAATTCTAAAAAAGAGTGAAGCCCACAATATTCATGAAAGTACTATTATCCGCTATTTAAAGAAGTATTGGCAACGCGGTAAAACAAAAAATGCCCTTTTACCTGATTATTATCTGTGTGGAGGTAAAGGTAAGGAAAAGAAGGCTAATGAGGTAAAAAGAGGAAGGCCTAGAAAGCATGGACAGGTAACAGGCGAAGGAATAAATATTGATGAAAATATCAAAAAAATCTTTAGAACGGCAATAAATAAACATTATTACTCCTCTGCAGAAAAATCCCTAACTCTTACTTATGAATTAATGTTAAAAGAGTATTTTAGTATAGATAGTAAAGTGAAAGGGAAGGTGGAAATACCCGTAATAAACTCCTATGGAAAGTTACCATCACTAAATCAATTTAGGTATTGGTTTGAAAAGGAAAGAGACATCAAAAAAGAAATCGGCCAGAGAAAAGGTCGAAAAAATTATGAACAAAATCATAGAGCAATTATTGGGGAATCTACAACAGAAGCATTAGGCCCCGGTGCAGTTTATCAGATTGACGCAACAGTTGGCGACTTGTACTTGTTATCAAGATTTAACCGGGACTGGATAATTGGACGACCTATAATTTATTCAGTAATGGATGTTTATAGCAGAATGATCGTTGGTCTATATATTGGATTGGAAGGTCCATCTTGGGCGGGTGCAATGATGGCTTTGGCTAATGCTGCTTCTGATAAAGTAAGTTTTTGTCGGGACTTCGGAATTGAGATTGAAAAACATGAGTGGCCAGTCGCACATCTTCCAGAATCTATATTGGCTGACCGAGGAGAATTAGAGGGAAGTAAAGTTGAGCCCCTAATTAATAACTTCGGAATAAAAATTTTAAATACACCTTCTTACAGGGCTGACTTAAAGGGAATAATTGAACAACATTTTCGAGTGACCAATACAAGAACGAAGGCTTTTCTACCGGGTGCTGTAAAGCCTGTTAAAGAACGTGGTGATCGTGATTACCGTTTGGAGGCACAGTTGGATATTTACCAGTTTACTCAAGTGATTATCAAATGTGTTTTATATCATAATAATCAACATTATCTTACAAACTATCAGCGTGAAGAAATGATGGTGGAGGACGGAATAGAGTCTATTCCAATACAACTCTGGAAATGGGGGATAAACAACAAATCTGGAAAGTTACGTCATGTTTCAGAGGATGTTGTAAAACTCAATCTCATGCCAACGGGCAAGGCTACCGTAACTGCAAAGGGGATTGCGTATAAAGGATTACTCTATGGTTCAAAACAGTCTTTAAAGGAAAGATGGTTTGAAAAGGCACGGAACCGGGGCACTTGGAAAATTGAAATAAGTTATGATCCAAGAAATATGGATTATTTATATTTACGGGATGAAAATGGATTGAGTTTTGATAAATGCTTTTTATTGGAACATCAGCAACGATATAAGGGCAAGGTAGTTGAAGAAATTAATTACTTGCTAGAATACGAAAAACTGAAAGAAAAGCAGCACAAGGAGAAAGCAATACAGTCAAAAGTAGATTTAAACACAGAAATTGAAGAGATTGTAAAACAGGCTAAAATGGAAACATCTCAAAAACAAACGGATGTAATTAGTAAAAGGGGCAGAATAGGGAGCATTCGAGCAAACCGTGCTATTGAAAAAATGATACAACGTGATGAAGAGGCTTTTGAATTAAATAAAGTTAATATAGAAAACTCTAAGATTGTTCCTTTTAATCAATCAGAAAGTGATGAATTTATGGGAGATTCAGGGTTTGATTTGTTGTTGAGAAAGCAGAAGGAGGCTTTAAAAAAGAAAGATGAATAAAATTATTATTCCAAATGGCAGTGATGCTGTTGTTGCTGAATACGGGGAACAGGTTATCAAGGAATATAGTGGGAATCCTTTCATTGAAGCACTTCCTTCTATACTCTCTACAGAGGAAGCCATTGAAAAAATGGCTATATATGCTGAATACAACCCAAAAGAAAGAATGCTAGATAAACATTATCGCATTCATTTGGTTCAAAGATTATTCCAATGTTTTCAACCGTTATGGATACACTTGGATTTGGAAAGTAGAATCTCTAGGGTAATTCGACAGGGATATTTGGCAAGAAATCCTTTTCGAGCCGGGTATGCACAGGGCTTGCAGGAAGGACATCGAAATATCAAAGGATTGCAGAGAGAATTAAGCAATAATAGTGTTTTTAGAACAACTGCAGCAGGTTTTACAATAATCGGTGTAAGTGGCATGGGAAAAACAACTGCTATAAATAGAATTTTGTCCTTATATCCTCAAGTTATTGTTCACAAAGACTATAACGGAATAAATTTCAGTATGTATCAACTTGCATGGCTTAAACTCGATTGTCCTTTTGATTCTTCCTTGAGAGGACTAGCCTTGGAATTTTTTCGAAAGGTCGACGATTTATTGGGAACAGAATATCACAAAAAATTTGGGCTAGGTAGAAAAACGATAAATGATATGTTGGTGATTATGTCTCAAATAGCGAGAAACACAGGGCTGGGTGTTTTAGTTATAGACGAGATTCAGCATTTAAGTAAAGCAAAAAGTGGTGGGGATCAAAAGATGCTGAACTTTTTTGTAACACTAGTTAATACAATTGGTGTTCCAGTTATTTTAGTAGGAACTCCCGCTGGATTGTCTATTTTGCAAAGTGAATTTAGACAGGCAAGGCGGGGAAGTGGTCAAGGAGATATGATTTGGGATAGATTAAAAAACAACCAAAACTGGGAGTTATTGATTAATGCGCTTTGGGGTTATCAATGGACCAAGAAGCAGATACCTTTAACAGATGATTTTAAAAATACCTTGTATGAGGAAAGCCAAGGTATTATTGATATCGCGGTAAAACTTTATGCCATGGGTCAAATTGAGGCCATTATGACAGGTAGGGAAGAAATAACACCAGAAACCATTAGTCAAGTGGCTAATAAGCATTTACAACTTGTTAAACCAATGATTCAGGCTTTGAAGTCGGGCAACATTAGTAAGATTGCAAAGTTTGAGGATATCAGTACAGTGGATGTAGATTTTTTAGGATTTTTGGATAGAGAAAGGGCTTCTATTGATTTGCAAATGAAGATGGAGGCAATAAAAAGAACGCAAAAGAAAAAAGAACAAGAAATGAGTATATCCATTAAAGAAAAGGCAATTTTGAAACTAATAGAATTGGATTTTGAACCAAACGAGGTTCAAAAGGTTGTAGAGGAAATTACTGAAAAAGAGGGGAATTTGGATATAAACGAATTGGTTGTGAGAGCCATTCAGGGAATATCTGCTGCATATAAACGAAAGAAAAGGTCAAAGAAGGAAGAATCTTCGGTAGTGAATGATATAAGGAATTTAGTTATTGAGGGACGAAAAGAGAACAAGACAGCGTATGAAATTCTTAGTAATGGTGGCTTTATTAAAAGTCATGAAAACGATTTTGGTCAGACAGGGTGATGGGAAATGATGACCTTCTTTCCTGTCCCGTATAAAGACGAACTTTTATACAGTGTTTTGGCGAGATACCACGTACGTAGTGGAAACGTCAGTATCAAAGCAACACAAAAAGATGTATATGGAACGGACAGTATTACAGCAATAATGGACTTGCCTTCTCATATCTATCGTATTATGGAAAACCTTCCTGTCGGGCATCATTATACACCCGAATACCTAATTGCAAATCATACACTGTATCCGTTTTATGCTGCATTCCTACCTCCTGACCATGATGCTAAAGTTAAAGAATCTATGATTGGGGATAATGGGGGCAGCATTTATAATAGGATTGGTTTGATGGCAAGTTCAATTAAGTTGAATCAGTTCTTTAAATTTTGTCCCCAATGTGTTGAGGAAGAGATGAATAACCTTGGAGAAATGTATTGGCATAGAATCCATCAAATACCGGGAATTCTTGTTTGCCCAGATCATAAGACGCCACTGTATGATAGCCAAGTCCCTGTTAGGGGTTATAACAAACATGATTATAGATTAGCCGCTACTGAAACTTGCAAAATAATTACTTGGGAATCAAAATACACTGATAAAACCATGGAAAAGGTAATCAATATTACAGAAGATATTAAATTTCTGTTAAGTAATAAGGTGGAAAGTAAGTCGTTGGACTGGTTTAAAGAGCAGTATTTAAGTAGGTTAAAAGAACTTGGTTTTGCAAATGTAAACGGTAGGGTAAGAAAAAAAGAGTTGCTAGAGTCCTTTTTGGATTTTTATGGACATGGATTACTGGAAAAAATGCAATCAGATATTAATAATAATAACAATTGGCTAAATGATATGCTTCGTAGAAACAATAGGACTACCCATCCCTTAAGACACCTATTATTTATACAGTTCCTCGGAATTTCCATTTCAGATTTTTTTATTAAAAAAATCGACTATAAACCGTTTGGAGAGAAACCGTGGCCATGTTTGAATCCTGTTGCTAGTCATTATTTGAGCCCTGTTGTTACCGACATAGAATTAAGGTATGGCACGGATAGTAAAAGTCCCATTGGGATATTTAGGTGCGATTGTGGTTTTATTTACCTCAGAACAGGTCCTGATCAAGAAGAGAAAGACAGATACAAAATAACCAAGATTAAGCAATTTGGCCCTGAATGGGAAGCCAAATTAAAACAACTTACTAGACAAAGACTAAGTTTAAGGGAAACGGCAAGGCAATTGGAGGTAGACCCTGCCACAGTCAAAAAATATACTAAGAAATTAGGTTTACAAACATATTGGATAAAAAGAAGTGAGGAAGAGGATAGAAGTAAAAATCCCATTAAGCAGGATTCTCCTTCCGAGAAGAGAGAAGGATACAGAAGAGAATGGCTTAAATTAAAAAAACAGTATCCCAGCAGCAGTAAAACAGAATTACGCCAACTTAACAATAGAGTGTTCACATGGTTATATCGTAATGATAGGGACTGGTTGAATCGAAACTCCCCTAATTTAAAATCAACCGCCAATGATAATCATAGGGTTGACTGGAAGTATCGGGATGAGGAAATTTACAAAAATGTAAGGGGTGCTGTTAATGATATGTTGTCTATCGAGAAGCCCATGCGTATTACTATAAGTTCTGTAGGCAGTAGAATTGGAATTAGACCATTATTGGAAAAGCACCTTGATAAACTACCAAAGACAAAAAAATATTTGGAGGAACAAACTGAGAGTATTAAGGATTTTCAAATTAGAAGGTTACAATGGGCAGTACAAGAATTGCGGGAAGACGGGCAGGATTTAACCTTATGGAGAATATACCGTAAGGCGGGGATTAGAGAAAAGTTCCAGTTGGAACTTGAGGAAGAAGCATTAACATTAATTGTTGAGTAACTACACGTTCCACCGGTACCATACTTAAGGATACAAATTACAAAATATATACAGCAATAACTAAAACAGGGGGAATTCCCTGTTTTTTTGTTTTTTTATTAAAAAGTTCTGTTTAAGAAAATGTTGATATTTGATACCTGTCCGAATTCTTGATACAATCAATATAAGAACAAATATTCGGGTTATCAAGGTAATCATAGTGTTTAGCAATTAGTCTATTAATGGGTTAAACGCTATGTCGTAGCCTGTTGTTCATTTATTTAAGGTTTCCAGTTTTGACGTATAATAATAGAAAAGAATTATTTTAGGGGGAGAAGTTATGGCTGATATTCAGAAACAATTTGAAGAGTTCCATGATGCGATTAAGTTGAAAAGATTTAAGGAAAACAAAGAGTTAAGAGAAAAAAGAGATATTATAACAGACAAAATTAAAAGTGGTATTAAGACTAAATTTGAGGAAATGGATAAAGATGTTCCAAGTTTAGAATTCATTGATCAAGGTAGTTATGCAGTTGACCTTGGTATTGTACCTGAAGATAAAGATTACGATATAGATGAAGGCGTAATTTTTGATTTATACAAAGAGGATTACACTGATAGTGTAGAATTGAAAAAAATTATTAAAGACATACTTGCAAACCACACGAACACCCCACCTAAGATTAAAAACCCCTGTGTAACCATAACTTATTCACAAGAAGATGAACCAATCTACCATGTCGACTTACCTGTATATATTAAATCTAAATATGACAATGATTTGTATCTTGCTTGGGGCAAGGAATTTGCAGCGGATGATAAAAAATATTGGGACCCTGCAGATCCAGAAGGGTTAAATGACCATATTTCGAATTCTTTTGAAGGCGATGATAAAAAACAATTTAAACGAATTGTGAGATACATGAAGAAATGGAAAGATATATGCTTTTCCACTTCAGGTAGTTCAAGGCCACCTAGTGTGGGGATAACTATTGCAGCAGTTGATTTATTTACTCCTAGACAAGCATACAACTCTTTATCAGGGACTTATAAATATGATGATTTGACTGCTTTAAAGGACTTTGTAAATAATTTAAAAAGTAAATTTGTTCTTGTGTGGGATTCAGAACGGGAAGAATATTTGCGCACAATTGAATATAGTTTACCGGTGAAGCCATATACAAATGTTTTTTCTAAAATGACAAAGGTACAAATGAACTCATTTTATCAAAAACTTGTCACTTTTGAGGGTGCATTAGCCGATGCACAAAGCAAAAGCGATCCACATGATGCTTGTACTGTATTAAGTCCATATCTTGGAGATAAATTCCCGATCCCAGAATCAGCACAAGCAAGATACCAAAAAGTTGCGTTATCAAGCGCACCTTCATCAAACTCTGCAAAGGGTTGGGGTTATGAAAATTAATTTTGAAAAATTATTAAGTGAAAAAGAATATATTGAAAGTATTAAAACAATAAATCCATTTCAGTTTGAATTTTCATTTAAAATGCGAAATGGTTACACTATTCCTTTAGAAATAACTTTTAGTCCGTTATTTCCTTCACAGTTGCCTTTTGTTTCTATAAACAAAGGGCAACATATTATTCCTAAAATACCACATGTTATGAGTAATGGGCTGGTATGTTTCTTAGATAGAGAAGGAGTTATCTGGAACAATATTCCTGAAAGTACACTCGATTTTGTTTTTGAGAGAGTGGAAAGAGTATTAATTGCAGATTCGCCACAAATAGAATATCACCGTGAATTTAGTTATTATTTTGGATCTCTTGACCCATTAGAACATGTTTTTTCTGTATTTACTCCAGAAGATGAACCAATGGAAATATCGGTTCTTACTTTAAAGGATAAACCCTTTGCATTTTTAAATGATAATAATCAATCAAAATTATTCTTAGGTAGGTTGTTAAAAACAAATATTAACACACATAATCTAAATAAAGCATTTTATGTACCTTTAGACCATACTTATTCAGGAAATGTACCACAATTAGACCGTTTTTGGTCGAGTGACGAAATAATAAAAATAATAAAAGAACACACAACTAGTGATACCATACAAAAGTTAAAGGAGTTCTGTGCAAACAAGAATAATTACTATTATTTAATAAGAATCCCATTATTAACAGGTGATTATGTGATTATTGGGCTTTGGTATAAAAAGGTTGTTCAAGGACTTTCCAAGAGGGTAAATCCACTGATTAATGAAACTATTACAAATGCATTTGAAATTACACCTCTGTTTGTTTTTAGGGAAGATGAGGCGACATTAATTGAGAGAGCCAGTGGAGTAAAGAAAGATTTGAATACTTTACTAATAGGATGTGGTTCAGTAGGAAGTGACTTGTTATTTTTATTAGCACGTTCTGGAATTAAACAGTTTACATTGGTAGACAATGATAAATTAAGAATTGAAAATTCATATCGACATTTTTTGGGAATGGATAAGTCTATTGAAAATAAATCTAAAGTAGAACTTTTAAAAAATGAAATGGAGTCTAGGTATCCTAATTCTAATATACACACACTAGAAGAGGATGCTTTAGTTGCGATAGAAAATGGAGAATTAAATATAAAAGATTATGATTTAATAATTGTTGCAATTGGAGACCCAAATACTGAAAGAAAGTTAAATGAATTTATCTTGAAATCACCTACACCTGCTATTTTTACTTGGGTTGAAGCCTATGGAGTAGGAGGGCACGCACTGATGGTTAACAATGGAGACAAAGGTTGTTATGAATGTTTAATTGATGAAGAATTAAGCATGTTCCCATCATTTGCAGGTAAGAGTGATGTACCATTTATTAAAAATATGAATGGTTGCACAACATCATTCACTCCATATGGAAGTATTGATTCGATGGAGACAGCAATACTTGCCTCAAGACTCGTTTTAAGGTATTTAAACAACGAGATTAAAGGAAAAAATCCATTAATATCATGGAAGGGTTCTTCTAAAGCGTTTGAAGAAAGTGGATATCAAACTTCCGAGAGATACGGACAACCATTAGATATGTTAATGCAGGAAAACTATGAATATATTAATTCTAGTTGTAAAATGTGTTCCTTGCACCACAAAGAGGCACTTAGAAATGATTAAGATTAAATATGAAAATATGATTATTAATGTTGAAGAAACAATAATTGAAGAAATAAGATCGAGACGCCAATTAAAATATCGAGATAAAGAATCAGGTGGTATGGTGATAGGCTCAATTGTAAATAACAGCAATGAAATTGAAATAAGGGACTATACTATACCACAAATAGGGGACTTTCAATCAAGGTGTCGATTCATTCGAAAGAAAAAGACTCATAATGCAATATTACAAAAAAAGTGGATGGAAAGTCACGGGACAGTTATGTATATGGGTGAATGGCATACTCATCCTGAAAATGATCCACATTATTCTTTGCAGGATATTAGGAATTGGAGAAAGTTATTAAAAAAGTCTAATACTTTCTATGATCATTTATTCTTTATAATTGGTGGTATAAACTATTATAAAATATGGGTAGGAAACCGTATAAGCGGTGAAATAGTTTTTATTTACAAAGGAGCCTATGATGAAATTAGTTCAAACAGTGACTGAATTGTTTATACTTATTCAAAGTGATCCATTTACAGCAATAATAACATTATTAATATTGGTTTTTTCTAGTATTTTGCTATATAAAAAATTCGGGTTACTACAAATTGTATATAATTGGATAATAAATAATATCCTTCGTTTTATGAAGAGAGAGTACGTCATGTTAACCACCTTTTCAAAGAAAGAAGCCAACTATTCAAAAATTAAGGAAAAATATCAGGAGCAAGGCTGTTTGTTTTTAACTCTTAACGTTATTAAATTATTTGAGGTTGATGGAAGTATTAAAAAGGAGAATCTCCTGAAAATATTAAAAAAGCAAAGGAAAAGGATGAAGGTTGCAATAAAGCGAGGTAATAATAGTAATTCGTTAATTTATCTCGGATTTCCACATGTGCCACTGGCATTTCTAGATGGATATCATTTCAAAGATACAGATAATCCAATATTATTCGAATATCAGGGGGAGGATGCTGAGACATTAGGAAAGGGTTTCTATGAATTAAATAAGAAATATAATACTGACATGAAAATTGTTAGTAATTATAATGAGCAAAATAGTTACGGAAATGAAGTTGCAATAAAAATAGAGCAATCATTTCCTATACTGGATGAAGGAATAACTAGTGTTTCAAACTTATCGCAGGTAATTTCGATAGGTATTGAAAATCCAGATAGGTGGAAAATAAATAATTACGCACAAATAGATTTATATCAAAAATTTTTCTTAGATATTTTGTCGAAGTTAAAGGCTGAAGGTGTTAGTAAAATCCATTTATTTGCTACTACACCTGTTTCACTTAGTTTTAGTTTAGGTAGAGTAATAAATCATTATCACCCTGAAATAATTGTCTATAATTATAATAACAATGCCTATGACTGGGCAATTAATTTAAGAACTGAAGAAATAATTACATTTGAGTAAACTAAAAAGTGATAAAAACGGTAAGTAATGCACAATTACCGCTTTTATCACTTTTATTTAATACTCACAAAGTAATTCTTTTCGTGCTCTAGTAAAGTAATACCGGCATACTCATATCGAGCCTTAATATTGTTTTTATCCCAATCTGACGGCATTATCCTACGTGAAAGCAGGCTATGTTCTTCTGATGTAACCGTTGCAGTCCAAAGGCATTTGCTAATAATACGCCTAACAAATTCTTCAGTAAGACTTCCTTCCATTGCTTTTTGTTCGCATATATCTTGTATATATTTCTTCTTTGGAATAAGATGCTCGTATTCTAATCCTTTAACACTATGATTCTTGGAACTTCTAATGCTGCTGGAGTTACATAATCAGTAGAATATCGCTTGTCATTCCACCTTTTAGGTAAACCTTTTGTGGATAAATGAATATGTAAATTTGCGAGAAACTTACCCTTTCCTTCGTGAATTCCCTTCATATAGAGTTGATCTTGAATGGGAGAGTGCAAAGGAAATGAAAATACTTATTCGCTAAAATATTGATAATGCTGTCTCTGTCATTTGTCATTAAGTCTTCTCCTTATTTAGATTAATTTGCTATTTTCCTCTATCAATTATAAATGAAAGTTCAAAATTATTTAAAGGTCATGTCCTTCTGATATAGAATATCATGATAATTAATCTAACTGAAGAGGGATGGGTATGAACATAAGAAAGGATATTCAAATTAAACAAGTAAGTGATGATATTGTTCTTGCACAAAAGGAAAATTATTGTGTTGCTGTTGTAAAGATGAAAGGTACCCGACTAAACAAAACAGGATATTGTATTATTATTACTAAAGAAGAGTCATTAATGAATCAAAGTAAGGAGTCAAATGAATTAACTGTTTTTGTGAAAAAACTTGCTATCACAGTCAAAAATAAAGCGATTAATAGAGCATATAAAGCAATTTATGATTTAATTAATTAGTTAGGATAGAATTTATTTAAAGTAAGGATTAGGTCCTTACTTCTTTTTATTACCTACTAATATTTGTAATCTGTAATTTAAGATTTTCTCATTTATGATAAAATAGGTAAATAGTAAGATGTTTTGTGGAAATATAGGAGGATAAACCATGAAGGTACAGGCAGACATAGATTTTCAGAAAGACTTATTTGAAGCAGCGAATAAAATGCGGGGTAGTGTGGCACCTGCTGATTATAAACATTATGTGTTACCTTTGATATTTCTAAGATACTTATCAAATAAATATGAGCAACGTCGTATGCAATTGGAACAAATGGTGAAAGACCCAAGTAGTGATTGGTATACAGAAGATAAAGATACACAAATGGTAATAATTGATGACCATGACCAGTATAAGGCTGAGAATGTGTTTGTAGTGCCAGAAGAGGCTCAATGGTCTTTTATAATGTCAAATGCAAAGCAACCAAATATAAAAGAAATTCTAGATAATGCAATGAAACGAATTGAAGAGGAGAACCCTGAACTGGAAGGAATGTTACCAAGAATTTTTCAAGGTTCAAATCTTCCTGCTGAAAATATAGCAGGACTAATTGAAGTATTCTCTCGTGATGTATTTAGTGCTAGGACCAATGAGAGTGTGGATGTATTGGGGCGAACTTATGAATATTTTATCGGCTCATTTGCCTCATCAGAGGGGAATAGAGGAGGAGAATTCTTCACGCCGTCAAGTATAGTAAATCTGTTAGTTTCAATGCTTGAACCTATTAGTGGTAAAGTATTTGACCCTGCATGTGGTAGTGGTGGAATGTTTATTCAAAGTGAGGAATATTCACCACGTAAGAAATCATTATCGTTTTATGGGCAAGAAAATGTGACCACAACTGTTCGATTAGGAAAGATGAATGTTCTTCTACATGGAATAAATGCTGAAATTCGCTTAGGTGATTCCTTATTAAATGATCAGTATCCTGATTTGAAAGCAGATTACGTTATAGCAAACCCACCTTTTAATCAGAAGGATTGGGGGGCAGAGAGAATTGCTAAGAATGACCCAAGACTAATAGGGCCAGTGACAAATAGCAATGCTAACTATATGTGGATGCAGCACTTTTTGTATCATTTAAATAGTAGTGGTACTGCTGGATTTGTTATGGCCAATGGTGCAATGACTACCAATGTAAAAGAAGAAAAGGAAGTTCGTCAACATTTAATTGATGAAGGTTATATTGATTGTGTTGTTCAATTACCAGAAAAATTGTTCTTTACAACTGGTATTCCATGTTGCCTTATCTTTTTAAGTAAAAATCGTGATGGAAAGAGTAACTTCAGGGAAAGGAAGAAAGAATTCCTTTTTATAGATGCAAGAAAAATGGGGACACTTGTAAGTCGCAAGCAAAAAGCACTTATTCAAGAAGAAATAGATAGAATTTCAAAGGTTTATCATGACTTCAAAAGTAAAGAATCTGACGAATTTGAAGATTTAGTAGGGTTTTGTAAAGTAGCAAGTCTTGAAGAAGTTCAAGGTAATGATTACAAACTAACTCCGGGTGTTTATGTTGGAACAGAGGAAACAGATGAAGAAGATGTGCCATTTGAAGAGAAGATGGAAGAATTAAAGCAATTATTGTTGGAACAATTTGAGGAGTCGAATCGCCTTCAAGCAGAGATTAAGAAAGACTTGGAGGAAATAGTGTGAGTGATTGGAAAGAAGTTCAACTAAAGGATGTTAGTTTTTATAGTGATGATAGAATAAGTGTTGATCAAATAACCGTTTACAATTATCTCTCTACAGAGAATATGTTACCGGACAGAGGGGGAGTAACTTTAGCATCCTCTTTACCGTCATCCAAGACTGTTAGTAAGTATAATTGTGAGGATATTCTCATCTCAAATATCAGACCTTATTTCAAAAAGATTTGGTTTGCTGATAAAGTTGGAGGGTGTTCAAATGACGTTTTAGTAATAAAAAATAAGGACACAAACCAAGTTGACAGTAAATTTTTATATTATAATCTTTTCACTGATAAATTCTTTGATTACGTTATGTCGGGTGCTAAAGGGGCTAAGATGCCGAGGGGCGATAAAGATGAAATAATGAAGTATTCATTAATAATACCACCTTTGAAAACTCAACAAAAAATTGTCAAAATCCTTTCAAATATTGATAATAAAATTCAAGTAAACCTAAAAATGAACAAAATCCTTGAAGAGATGGGGATGACGCTTTATAAACATTGGTTTGTGGATTTTGAACCATTTCAGGATGAAGAATTTAGTGAATCAGAATTAGGTTTAATTCCGAAAGACTGGAGTGTATCTAGTGTTGGTAACGCTATTGAAATAATAGGAGGAGGAACTCCAAAAACCAGTATAAGTGAATATTGGGAAAACGGAATTATTAATTGGTTTTCACCTACCGATTTAACATCCCAGAAATCAATGTTTATTACAAATTCAGCCAAGAAAATTACACAACTCGGTCTTGAAAAAAGTTCTGCTAAGTTGTTTCCTCCATACAGTATTATGATGACCAGTCGTGCAACAATTGGAGAGATCTCCATTAATAGAGAACCTTCTTCAACTAATCAAGGTTTTATTACTTTAATACCTAATGAAAACTTCAATTTATACCAGTTATATTTTTGGCTAAAGACAAATATGGAAAAGATTATGTCTATTTCAAATGGTAGTACTTTTAAAGAAGTAAGTAAAACAAACTTTAAGATGTTACAAATCTTAAAAGCAGTTAGAATTGAAGAATATACAAAAAAATGTGAAAACATATTTAAACAGATTGAGTGTAACCTATGCGAAATCGAGGGGTTAACTCGTCTACGAGGATATCTTCTTCCTAGATTACTTTCAGGTGAAATTGATTTATTAGAAATAGAGAAACAGGTAGAAGAAGTATAGTAATAGCATATATATCAAATAGGAGGTGTACATCATGTCCAGACCTCTAGGTGAAACAGCATTCGAAGAAACTACAATAGAGAGATTAAAAAGAATTGGTTATGAATATCTTCATGCACAAGAATTGTTTCAGCGTGGTGAACGTGAACACTTGCAGGAAGTAATATTATTAAATAGGTTTGAAGCCTTCCTAAAAAAGGCTTACCCTACTATACCAGAGCAAGAAATAAGACGACTGACAAGTATATTTACTTCGCCTGATGGTATCAATTTAATACAGCGAAACCAAGCATTTCATCAAATGTTAGTTAAGGGAGTAGAGTTTAACTATGAATTGAACGGTAAAACTTATACTCCTCACGTTTTTCCAATTGATTGGAAAACCCCGGAAAAAAATGACTTTCTTGTGGTTAATCAACTTTCAATTGAGGGAAGAATGTCTCGAAGACCAGATATTATTATATATGTTAATGGGCTTCCGCTCATTGTATTTGAATTAAAAAATCCTAATAGTGAACAAGCAACTGTGAAGGATGCTTATACACAAATTCAAAATTACACCTATGATATTTCACAACTTTTTAATTATAATACCTTCACAGTTGTTTCGGATAATGTGGAAACCAAGCATGGAATGCCTTTTGCTGATTATGATTTTTTTGCTTCTTGGAAATCCATTGACGGAAGAAATGTAGATAACAATCGGGCTAATACTATGCGTACATTAATTGAAGGACTGTTCCCTAAAGACCGTCTGTTAAACTATATTCGTAACTTTATAGTCTTCCTTAAGGCCGGGGACAAAACGAAGAAAATAGGGGCAAAATACCACCAATTTTTCGGGGTTAATTTTGCAGTTACGGAAACAGTTCGTGCAACAAGGCCAGATGGAGACCGTAAAATTGGCGTTATGTATCATACGACTGGTTCAGGGAAATCATTAAGTATGCTTTTCTTTGCAGGTATTTTAAGCAGACATCCTGAACTAAATAATCCTTCCATTGTGATTCAAGTGGATAGAAATGATTTAGATGAACAATTGTATGATACTTTTGTTGAGGGTGAGTCATTAATAGGAAAGGTTGAAAGGGCAAGTAGCACTGGAAAGTTAAGAACAATTCTTAGAGGTGAAGCCACCCCTGTTGTCTTTTCAACAATTGAAAAGTTTCGCCTAAAAGGTGAAGAAACACAACACCCTGTACTTTCAGAACGCAGGAACATTGTTGTAATTGCTGATGAGGCGCATCGTACACAGTCAGGATTTGAAGGTGGTTACGCGGCGCAATTGCGTTTTGCACTTCCAAATGCTTCACATATCGGCTTTACAGGTACTCCAGTAGATTTTGTTGGAAACAATACAGAAGAGATATTTGGACACACTATTCATCGTTATGACATGGCACAGGCTGTTGCGGATAAAGCGACATTACCAATCTATTATGAAAGCCGACTAGTACCACTTGATTTAACCGCAGAGGATATAGATGGTCAATTCGATGATATATTTGTAGACAATGGTGAAAGTGATGATTCAGAGGGCTATAAAAGAAAGTGGGCCGCTTTAGAAAAAGTTGTGGGAACTCCAAAACGGCTCAAACGTCTTGCAAACGATATCGTATCACATTTTAATTCAATGGCCAATCCTTTTCAAAAAGCAATGATCGTTTGTATGAGCCGTCAAATTGCTGCAGATTTATACGATTGTCTGAAAGAGGTAGAAGGTTGCCCAAAAATGGAAGTCATTATGACAGGCGATGTATCAAAAGATCCGCGCGAATGGAGAGAAATTCAAGAAGGAAGCCAATATTCACATATTAAGTCTAAGAAAGAACAAGAAGATGTTAAGGCTAAATTAAGGAACCCTGAAGACCCACTTAAGTTTGTAATAGTAGTGGATATGTGGCTAACAGGTATGGACGCACAGCCACTCTCATACCTATATGTTGATAAGCCTATGAAGGGGCATAATCTAATGCAAGCAATTGCAAGGGTTAACCGAGTCTTCCCCGGTAAAGAAGGTGGAATGGTTGTCGATTATATAGGTATTGCTACTTCTCTAAAAGAGGCAACACAAAAATATACTAAGGGCGGAGGAACAGGCAATCCTGCTTATGATGTTGCTGAGGCAATTAGAATTTTTAACGAAAATTTAGAATCTGTTAGAAACTATATCCCTTCAAATATAGAGATAGAAGGTTGGAGACATAAACCCCAAATAGATAGGGAAGATTTAATAGCAGATTTAGTAAATGTGCTATTAAGCAGCGATACAGAGGATTATATACAATATGCAACGAAATTAGAGAAGTCATATCAACTTGTTAAAAATCAGCCAGAAGTAATGGTTATTGCTGATGAGGTAACTCTATATTTAATGTTAAAGGCTCAATTACGCAAGCATTTACGACCGCCCGGTGGAACTGCAGGTGGAAATAAGACATTAGAAGAACAATTGTCAGCGTTATTAGATCAAAATTTATTAGCAAAAGAAACGGTAGATATTTTTAAAGTGGCAGGAATAGAACGGCAGGATATTAGTATTCTTGATGAGCAATTTTTAGCCGATTTAACGAAGAAAGAACATGAGGATCTACGGTTAAAATTACTTAAAAAACTTCTTGAGGACAAAATCAAAGTAACCTTTAAACAAGGAAGTCCACAAACAAAAACAATGCAAGAGTTACTAGAAAAAACGTTAACTGAATACCATAATCGTGTTATTCAAGCGGCAGATGTCGTTCGCATGATGATTAAAATGCGCAAAGAAATGGAAGAGGAAATGCGCAAACGACAGGACTTAGGCTTGTCTGAAGAAGAGATTGAATTTTACAAAGTAATTACTTCTATGGAAGAAGGCGCTTTTTCACATGAGTTCCTAGCCAACTTAATACACAAAGTTGTTAATGAGTTAAAAAAGAAACTCGATGTTGATTGGACTAGCCCACACCGACAAGATGTTTATGCTAAAGTGAAACTTGCAGTCAAAATGGTATTAATGAAAGAGAAAGTAACAGGGCAGCAACTTCAATTTTTAACTAACAAATTTATGGAACAGGCTGAAGAACAGTATAAAGGTTGGCCGATGGACGCTTAATGTTCTTTAATAGAATAACCTAACATTGACGAATATTTCAGCAAAGAATAAAGAGCCCCTGTTTAGTTTTACAGGGCTCTTCTTTATATTACTGTATATTATTGGAGGGGGAAATATGGGAATACCAGATTATAAAAGACCATTTCATTCGGATGATTTCAGAGGATATTTTACATGGACCGAAGAATTGACAAGTAGATTTGCAGGTTCATATTTTTATCATGCATGCCACCAAGATGAATTAGAAGATATCCTAGTTAATAGGAAACTTATTTTAAGAAGTGAATGGTCTCTTGAACATCCAATGTTTGGTCAATGGACTTCTAAGGGTGTTTGGGTAGGCTTAAATTCATTTCATAATGGGAATTATTATGGACCATTTATTTTAAAATTTCCAATTCGCTTATTAAATGGTAAAAGGTTTATGGACTTTAGAAGAAAAGGCGATAGAGATAGGTATTTCTTTGTTCAATATGAGACAGATATTCCATTGTTTGATAAAAACGGTAACGCTTGGAGAAGGATTAAGCCTTCTGTTTATTTTAATGATAATGATGGAGAACTAAGTAGAAAAGAAAAAGCAATTTACGATTTTATCCTTACTTCTGAAATTTTTATCGGAGATGCTGAAATTGATGTAGAAAACCATCCAAAATGTATTTCCCAAAAATGTAATGGTGCAAGAAAATCAGAGAGTAGGAAACTATTAAAACAGATTGCTCAAGAAGAATTTGAAAAAAGATTTATTGAATCTCCTAGAATGCGAAAATTTTTAAGGCAGTTTCCTATTATGGAGGGAAGAGATGTTACGTTACCAGAAGGTGAATAATGTTTTAAAAATATAGGAACTTAGTAATTTTAATTTTAGAAATAACTCAATCTTATATATAGTGGAGACTGGAATATGGATCAGTTTTTTTCAATATTGTCTAATATGGCAAAAGAAAGGCCTGTTTTCCATTCAGAAGCAGACTTCCAACATGCTTTGGCTTGGGAAATACATAATAAAAACCCCAATAGTAAATTAAGACTAGAATACAACCCAGCAATTTCCGATGGTAATGTGTATATTGATATATGGGTTACACACCCAAATGGCAGCCGAACAGCAATAGAGTTGAAATACATTACCAAAAAAATTAGTTTACAATTAATCGATGAAGTATTTAATTTGAAAAATCATGGAGCACCTGATTTAGCAAGGTATGATTTTATTAAAGATATTATGAGAATTGAAACGGTTTGTAACACACTAGGTAACACAAATGGATTTGCGATAATCCTTTCGAATGAATCTGCACTGTGGAAGCAGCCTGTGCTTCCTGATAAGGTGCCTAATGATATTGAGTATCGAATTCATAATGGAAAGATCTTAGAAGGCGAGTTAAATTGGGGACAAAATACAGGACAAGGCACTATGAAGGGAAGGGAATCTTCCTTAAATCTGTTAGGTACCTATAAATTAGATTGGCTTCACTACTCAAAAGTTATGGAGTCTACCGGTGGAGAGTTTAAGATAGCCATTATTGAAGTACCTGTTAAATTAAAGGAGTAATACGTTTATGTCAATTTACAATAATATTTTTCATTATTACCGGGGACAGACAAGAAATAAGGACCAAGAGACAAATCAATTGCAAATTGAAAATAATGTTACTAAGGCATTTTTAAATGTCTTACAGCACTCCTCTCCAGTTTTGACAAATGAATTTATTAGATTTATTGGCATTAGGACAAAAGAAAGTGGAAACTTTGAGTTCAGGCAACAGTTGACTTCACCTTTAAATATTATTACTCCTTATGCTGGGGTAATTGGGATTGCGGAAAATAAAGAAATTAGGAAAGGTACATATAAGGATTCTAATATTCCTGATGGTGCAATTTTATCAAATGAGATCTCTCTATTATTAGAAAATAAAATTGGTTATAACTCATACCTAACTAAGGAGCAGTTAGATGGACATACAAGGTTATTTGCGAACGGTCAAAATATTCTAGACGAACCTATAATTATTACATGGATAGATATTCGGCATTTCTTAAGGGACAAACAAAAGGATTTTGAAAATGAAGGAGATACCCTACTAGTTTTTTACTAAAACAATTTGAGGAATTCTGTGTTATTAATTGTATTGGTGATAGACAAAAATCTAAGGAATATTTCTTTTTGCGTTTTGAGAAAGATAAAGCAAGAAAACTGGCACGGGAAATCGATAATTTTATATGGGGTAATACGGAATTTGAAGTAGAAGATGCCGGAACAGCAGATAGAATTGGTTATAGGCGAAAAGGATTCCCGAAGTTTGCGACTTTAACAACTGCAAGGCAACGGTGTTTAATTCTTCATATTGGAAATAAGGAAGACAAGAAAGGATTAGAAATTCAATCCCAAATCGACAAAATTCTAAATAAAGAATATAACAGAAGTAGTTCTGATTCTATTAAATATCCTCACGAGGCCTATATTCGTTTAGAATGGGGGACAAGGAAATTGATACAAATTCATTTTTTGAATTAGTAGAGAATTATAAATCTGAATTTGCCTTTAATCTTTGTGACGAATTAAAGAAAGAAAATGTGGAATTCAAAATCCCAACGTATATTAAAAACGCATTCGAGTTTATAAAGGGGTAAAGTTTATGGCTGAAAAATTAAAACCCACACTAGTCATTGCTGGACCGGGTGCGGGGAAAACTCATTATATTATTGAAAAAGTAATCAATAGACTGCCATTGCTCGAACATCATAGATTTCTTGCTGTAATTACGTATACAAACTCTGCAACTAATGAAATTAAGGAACGCTTGATGGAGAAAACCGTTATTCCCCCAAATGTCTTTATTGGAACTATTCATAGTTTTTTAGTGCGTTTTATACTTAAACCATTTGGGGTGGTTCATGGTGTTTTACCAGAGCAAGTTGTTTATAAAGATGTAAGTATAAAGGCCAATGACAGAAAAGAAGAGAACATTATTAAGAATAGTATCGTGAAAAAGGGAGTAGTACCCTATGAAAAAATTGTATCATTATCTAGTAATTTATTAAAAGAAAACAAAAAGATTAGAGAACTTGTTTCTCATAGGCTGCAATTTTTATTTGTGGATGAATTTCAAGATGCAAATTCAGGACAGTTTAATATTTTTGAAGAAATAAGAAAAGCATCAGCAACTGAAATGTACTTTGTAGGTGATCCAGAGCAAAGTATAATGACTTTTCAAAATCAAGGTGGTCAGATTCAAACTTTAGATAAGCGACCAATATATAAAGCGATAAACAGCGGAACTATAGATAAGGAATATCTGGATAGTAATAATAGGTCAAGTTTAACAATTATTGATTTTATTAATAACTTCCATACATCAATCATTCAACAAAAAACAAATGAGGATAATAACACCAATAATAAAGTGACTTTCATTTCGGACACTTATGATTTGCGGGAGATTATTAATTCATTTAATTCCCTATGTAATGATAGAACCGTATGTGAAAATAAACCATCAACAAGATTCTTTTTGGGTTACAGACGCAGCACGTTTAAGACAGTTGAAAATGAATATGGATTGGTTCAAAAAGATGATAGCGATTCTAATTCAATACAGTTATTAAGAGAGTGTTCAACATTCATTTGCGAAATCTTAAATAGAAGCAGGACAAGTATTATGCTGGAGTTGGGAATAGATGATCTAGCGTATAGACAACTCTGCTTTAAATTAGTAGAAAGCATTAAATCAAATCCATTTATAAATAGTAGTGAGATAATCTCATTGTTAAAAACAAACTTCAAATGCGATCCGTATAGATCTGTTCATAAAAAGGTACAACATAATCCAGATCATATTGCTGAAGGGTTTATTAACAAGATTAATCTAGAACTCCAATACTTTAGCAGTATTAAAGAAATTAAAGATTATCATCTTACTATTCACAAATCGAAGGGATTACAGGCTGATGCGGTTCTAGTAATTGCAAGGAGTAAAAATGAATTAAAAAAATGGCTAGAAGTGGACAAGCAATTTAGATTTGAGGATAAGCAAGATACTTGTAGAGTAGGATATGTAGCATTTAGTAGAGCGAAAGAATTTCTATGTATTGCTTGTTTAGAAGAAATTGATGATGAATTAAAAAAGAACTTAACCCTCTTAAATGTAGATATGGTTCCAGCAATAGGGGAAAAGGAGAAGCAACCAATATGAGCCTTATACAAGAAGGTATAAATTTTCTAAATGAAAATAATGGGGCATTAACAGTATTGATAAATATTTTATTGGTCTCTATTACGGGAGTATATGTCTATTTAACGGCAAGTCTCTCCAAGGCATCAAATAAAACAATCGAGCATTCTTATAATGAATATAAAGATAGGAAATACAAGGAAGATACTGTAAAAAAGAATCTTATTTACTTGGTTAATAGTGAAATATATATGAATTCATTTATATATGTTTTTTCCCAGTACTATTTGCAAAATGGGGAGAACATAAATTTAAAGGAAAAACTAAGACATTATTTGATTAGTGGCGGGGTATCGATTGACAAGACTTCAAGGGGTCATATAGTAGTTCATACCAGAATGGATACTTGGAAGGAAATTAATGCGCAATGTGCACAATATTTTTCCAATTCCCTTATGCAGGAATTGACTGGATATTATACAGGAGTTGAACAATCTAAAATTTATTCCGTTAATGGAATGTCTAACCAGAATTTTATTGAATTCTGTAGAGGTCAACTTATCTCTACATATAAATGTTTGGAGTTACTAAAACAAGAAGACCCGGACTTGCGAATTGGTGAAGAATATAGCATTGATGGAAAGGTTCTTTCGGTAAATAATGAAACAGGTACTCTTATTGAAATGAATAAGCATTTGGAACAAGCAGTTTCAAAATAAAATGTAGTAGAGTTGTAACGTTACTTTCGGTGGGTAAATATCCGAAATCAAAGCATTTAAATGGAAATTGAATACCAAAATGTTTCTGGCATTTAAATGATGTAGGTTTTGGCAGTATGTTTATGTTTATAAATCATTTTGAATCATTTCTCAATACATTAACGTATAAACGCTTATATGCTTATATTTATACATATTTGTAAGGCAGTGCTTTTTGTATTAACCGGCAGGATAATTTAACAAAGTTTGTATTAGAATTGGGACTTTTCCAATTCTTTTTTTATGTAAATTTTGTAATTTTATTCAAATGCATATTTGAATAATAAAATGAATTTGATATAATACATTCAAATGAATATTTGAATAAAGGGGTGATTGTTATGGAATTAAATAAAATCGAATTTCATTTGATGAATAATCCAATGAGGAAATGGCTTCAAAAGAACATTGAGTTTAAAACCTTTAAAGAGTTTTTAGATAAGAATAATCTTTCTTTGGAGGGAAAAGTAGTATTAGATGCTGGGTGTGGATCAGGATATAGTACAAAGTTAATTCAAGAATTTAGTCCTGCTGAATTGATAGGGTTCGATATTATGCCATCACAAATTGAAAAGGCAAAACAAGCATATCCCGAATTAAATTTCTTTGTTGGCAGCGTGTTAGAAACACATTTAGACTCCGATAAGTTTGATGCTGTTTTTGTTTTCGGAATACTGCATCATATTCCTCAATGGAAAGATGCTATTACAGAACTTTATCGAGTTTTAAAGTCTGGAGGGGTACTTTTAGTCGAAGATTTGAATAAAGATGCTTCTCATTTTTTTGCCACTTATTTTAAATTAGATCATCCGCCAGAAGCCTACTTTACTTGGGATGAATTTACAAATCATCTTGAGGAAACAGGGTTCGATATTTTAGAACAAAAAAGAATTATTTCAAAGGGAGTCGGGTCTTTCCTTTGTTTAAAAAATTAAAAATTGAAATTTTGGAGGTAAATAAATGATAACAACGATACTTACAGCCGCAACTATTTATGTAGCGACAGGGATTGATTATCTTGTTATTTTAATTCTATTGTTTTCGCAAATAAAAAAAGGACAGGAAATACATATTTGGATAGGAAAGTATGTTGGAACGATAATTGTTATAGGAGCAAGTCTTTTAGTTTCTTTAGGTGTTGCCAACTTGATCCCTCAACAATGGGTTATAGGACTTCTTGGACTTTTACCAATTTATTTAGGAATAAAAATATGGATTAAAGGAGAACAAGATGAAGATGAAAGCAACATTTTGTCCTTATTTTCATCAGGTAGGTTTAATCAATTATTTCTAACGGTCACTTTTATTGTATTGTCTTCCAGTGCGGATGACTTTTCCATTTATGTACCGTATTTCACAACATTAAATGGGACTGAAATCATTGTCTCTATTATTGTCTTTTTAATAATGATTGGGGTTTTACTCTACGTGGGCTATCGTTTAGCACACTTGGAATTCGTATCGGAAAAAATAGAAAAGTATGAACGTTGGATTGTTCCAATTGTCTTTATAGGATTAGGAATTTATATTATGTATGAAAATGGGACATTCAATGCCTTGTTCTCATTCCTATTTTAACAAACAGGTAATTGGGTTGAATCAGACGAAAGCAGTTAAGAAAAAGTGCTTGGATTTTTTATCCAAGCATTTTTGTTTTTATTTCATTCAAATAAATGTTTGAATAAAGATAAAAAAGGGTTATAATATATTCAAATGAATATTTGAATGAAAAGGGAGTGAAACTAATGGGTAAGAAGGATACTTGTGAAATTTATTGTTATGACGAAGAAAAAGTTAATCGAATACAAGGCGAATTAGAAAAAGAGGATATGTCTAGTGTTGCCTTATTATTTAAAGCACTTGCAGATGAAAACAGAGCAAAAATATCCTTTGCTTTATGTCAAGATGACGAACTATGTGTGTGTGATGTCGCCAATATTATAGGTTCTACCGTTGCAACAGCATCTCATCACCTACGAACTCTTCATAAACAAGGGATTGTAAAATACCGAAAAGAAGGCAAATTAGCGTTTTACTCACTAGATGATGACCACATCAAGCAATTAATCACTATTGCGTTAGCACATAAGAAAGAGGTGAAAGTCAATGTCTAATCAACAACCCAATTTAACTGAAGAAGAAATGAAAGCATATCGTGTTCAAGGATTTACTTGTGTAAATTGTGCAGCCATTTTTGAAAATAATGTAAAAGAATTGCCCGGTGTTGATGATGCGAAAGTAAATTTTGGAGCATCTAAAGTGTATGTGAAAGGTACTGCAACGATTGAAGAACTAGAAAAAGCAGGAGCATTTGAAAATTTAAAGATTCGGGATGAAAAAGAACAGAGAGTAGAACGTGAACCATTCTGGAAGCAAAAAGAAAATATTAAGGTCTATATTTCAGCGATATTACTGTTGATTAGTTGGTTTTTAGGGGCGCAATACGGGGAAGAGCATATTCTTCCAACTATTGGTTATGCAGCATCCATGTTAATTGGTGGATATTCGCTGTTTATTAAAGGTCTAAAAAATTTAAGCAGATTACAATTTGATATGAATACACTAATGACGATTGCCATTATAGGTGCTGCAATCATTGGTGAATGGGGTGAAGGTGCAACTGTTGTTATCCTATTTGCGATTAGTGAAGCATTAGAGCGCTATTCAATGGATAAGGCTCGTCAATCCATTGAATCATTGATGGATATTGCTCCAAAAGAAGCATTAGTCCGTCGTGGGAATGAAGAAATGATAATCCACGTTGATGATGTTCAAGTTGGAGACATTATGATTGTAAAACCGGGTCAAAAGTTAGCAATGGATGGAGTAGTTATCAAAGGAACTTCAACATTAAATCAGGCTGCAATTACTGGGGAAAGTGTTCCGGTAACAAAAACAATTGATGATGAAGTGTTTGCGGGAACATTAAATGAAGAAGGATTGCTCGAAGTTAAAGTAACCAAACGAGTGGAAGATACTACTCTTTCAAAAATTATTCATCTTGTAGAAGAAGCACAAGCAGAACGAGCACCTTCTCAAGCATTTGTCGATAAATTTGCGAAATACTATACACCATCTATTATGATTTTGGCCCTTTTAATCGCTGTTATACCTCCATTATTTGGTGGGGATTGGAGTGAATGGATTTATCAAGGGTTGGCAGTTTTAGTTGTTGGTTGTCCGTGTGCTTTAGTTGTTTCCACGCCGATATCGATTGTTACTGCTATTGGAAATGCAGCGAAAAATGGTGTTTTAATTAAAGGTGGTATTCATTTAGAAGAAGCAGGAGCCCTTAAAGCCATTGCTTTTGATAAAACAGGAACATTAACAAAAGGAATTCCTACTGTAACAGACATCGTGACATATGGTGACGATAAAAACGAATTGCTTGCAGTTACAGCAGCCATTGAAAAAGGATCACAACATCCACTTGCTTCAGCCATTATAAGAAAAGCAGAAGAAAACGGCTTGAACTTTAATGGAATGTCGGTAGAAGACTTTCAATCAATTACGGGTAAAGGTGTAAAAGCAAGAGTAAATAATGAAATGTATTATGTCGGAAGTCCAAATTTGTTTGAAGAATTGCATCAAACAATTGAAAGTACCATTCAAGAGAAAATTACTCGTATGCAAATAGAAGGAAAAACGGTGATGGTTTTGGGAACGGATAAAGAAATCCTTTCGCTAATTGCCGTAGCAGATGAAATGAGAGAAACATCAAAAGAAGTCATCAACAAATTGAATCATATGGGAATTGAAACAGTAATGCTGACTGGTGACAATAAACGAACAGCAGAAGCCATTGGGAAACAGGTTGGTGTTTCAGATATTAAAGCCGATTTACTTCCAGAAGATAAATTAAACTTTATTAAAGAACTTCGTGGAAAGCATCAAAGTGTGGCAATGGTAGGAGATGGTGTAAATGATGCACCAGCACTTGCGGCTTCAACGGTCGGTGTAGCGATGGGTGGTGCTGGAACTGATACAGCACTAGAAACAGCCGATATTGCATTAATGTCTGATGATTTAAGCAAGTTGCCATATACCATTAAATTAAGCCGTAAGGCATTAACCATTATCAAGCAAAACATTACCTTCTCTTTAGCCATTAAATTAGTGGCATTACTATTAGTTATGCCCGGATGGTTGACCCTATGGATTGCTATATTTGCCGATATGGGCGCAACATTGCTTGTTACATTAAACAGTTTAAGATTACTAAAGGTTAAAGAATAAAAATAAGGTTTCATAGCAAGGGAAAATTTTTGTTCCCTTGCCTTTTTGCCTAGTGTAATTCTTATTAAACTAAAGGGTGCGTTGATCCGACAATGATTTACGCTCTTTTTGTTGAAGTTATTACTATAGGGCGGTTTAAATAAAGGTGGGAGAACGATGGATTGTTGTAGTAGTAAGGTTATTGAAGTGGTAACGGAAAATAATGGTGCTTGCCCATCTTGTAATAATAAAGCAAAAAACGTAAAGTTGATTACACTAAAATCATTACTTAAACCGACTGCATTAGAAACTTTAAATGCGAATGTAAATCACTATTTCTGTTTAAGTAAAGAGTGTGATGTAGTTTATTTTGATGCTGATAATAAGAAATATCTTACATCTGACATAAAGGTAGCAGTACATCAAAAAGATGACTATGTAATAACACCTATTTGCTATTGCTTTGACTGGACAAAAGAGAAAATTAAGAAATATGTAAAACAAGAACTTTCTCCTAATCCAATTGAACATATTCGAGAAAACATAAAGGAAAACCGATGTGGTTGTGAGGTAAACAATCCACAAGGAAGTTGCTGTTTGGGTAATGTTACAAAGTATATAAAAAGTATTAAAAGTTAATTTGAATCTTCAACTAACGTCCCTTATATATAGTATCCTTTTCAAAGCACTGATATGGTGCACCCTTTATACTGTTTACATGTAACCATAGAAAAGCGTTTAAGGACTTGACTTGGAGACTCTGTGGGTATGATTTGTCTTGAAAGGCTGAAGCACGTGTTTCAGTAGGCAAACCAGCCTATCATACCCACCCCTCCAAGTAAAGCCCTATCGTTGTTTACGTTGAAAACTATTATTTACTAAATATAATAAGTAAAAATAGTTAGTAAATAGGCTGTTTTTATATCTTCATTTACGTTGAATTAGGTCAAATACCATACTACATATAATGGTGCGTTACTTCATAAAGAGCCTAAATACACTACTTTCGTATTTTGGCTCTTTTTACATTCATAAAAGATAATGCCATTTATAGCATTTTTTAATTCCCAAATACATACCAAAGCGCTCCTTTCTTTTTTATATTGGTTTCAATAGAAAGAAGGGGGATTATGCTTACTCAATTAGTGATAGTCTATATTATTTCTGTCGTTTCTTTTTCTACAAATTGTACACAGATAAATATGTTGAATCAGAATAAAGTTTGCAGAATGAGAAAAAAGTCTGCATAAGAAGAAAAAAGTTTGCACGAAGTCTCGTGGGTGTATCCATAGTATGGGTATATTCACGGGGTTTTTTTATGT